>NZ_LJCP01000011.1:300000-447509 GCF_001399755.1 Thiohalorhabdus denitrificans
AGCTTTGGCCCCCTAAATGACCGCTCCGCATAGCCCCGAAGAGCGTTTCGACCTGGTGGTCATCGGCGGCGGCTCCGGCGGCCTCTCCGTGGCCAGCGTGGCCGGCCGGCTCGGCCTGCGGGTGGCGCTGGTAGAGGCGAGTGGCGAGCTGGGCGGCGAATGCCTGCACACCGGCTGCGTACCCTCCAAGGCCCTGCTGCGCAGCGCCCGGGTGGCGAGCCTCATGCGCCGCGGCCCCGACTTCGGCCTGCTGGCCCAGGCCCCGGAGATCGACATGGGCGCGGTGCGCCGCCGGGTGGGCGCGGTGGTGGAGCGCCTGCAGGCCCACGACGACCCGGAGCGCTTCCGCGCCTACGGCGTGGAGGTGATCTTCGCCGCCGCCCGCTTCCTGGACCCCCACCGGGTGGAAGCGGGCGACCGCGTCCTGCACGGCCGCCGCATCGTCCTGGCCACCGGCTCCGCCCCGGCGGTGCCGAACATCCCGGGCCTGGAGGCGGCCGGCTACTGGACCAACGAGGACCTGTTCTCGGTGGCGGAGGCGCCGGGGTCCCTAGCCGTGATCGGCGGCGGACCGGTGGGCGTGGAGATGGCCCAGGCGTTCCGGCGCCTGGGCTGGGCGGTCACACTGCTCCAGGCCGGCGCGCGCCTGCTGCCGGCGGAGGACTCGGAGGCCTCGGCGGTCCTGCGCGCCGCCCTGGAGGCCGACGGCGTGGCGGTGCGCACGGGGGCCCGGGTGCGGGAAGTCGTCCCGGGCCACGCAGGGGAACGTCATGCCCTGCGCCTCGCCGACGGCACGGAGGCGCGCGCCGCTCGCCTCCTGGTGGCCACCGGCCGCCAACCCACCACCGCCGGCCTGGATCTGGAGGCCGCCGGGGTGCGGCTCGACGACCACGGCGCGGTGGCCGTGGACCGGCGCCAGCGCACTAGCGCCCGGCACATCTTCGCGGTGGGCGATGTCTGCGGGCCCTACCAGTACTCCCACTTGGCCAACTACCAGGCGGGGGTGGTGATCCAGAACGCCGTGTTCCGGCTGCCGGCCAGGGCGGACCTCACCGCCCTGCCGCGGGTCACCTACAGCGACCCGGAGGTGGCCCACGTGGGCCTCACCGCCGCCGAGGCGGAGCGCCAATTCGGGGACGTGGAGGCCCACCGCGCCGACTTCGCCGACCTGGATCGCGCGCTGGCCGAGGGCGAAGAAACCGGCTTCGCCAAGCTGGTGTTCCGGCGCGGGCGGATCATCGGCGCCACCGTGGTCGGCCCCCACGCCGGCGAGCTGCTGCCGCAGCTGACGCAGGCGGTGCGCGGCCGCCTGAAGCCCAAGGACATCGCGAGCGCCGTCCACGCCTACCCCACGCTGGCCGAGATCGCCAAGCGGGCAGTGGAGAAATACTACGGCGAGCGGCTCTTCCAGCCGGGAGTCAAGCGGCTGGTTGGCTGGATCAACCGGCTGGTACCTTGAACCGTTTGAACAGCGGCCCAAGAAATCAAGTATCACCACAGCCCTCACGAAGGACACAGGGGAAACTCTGGCTAGCCGGCCGGTTCAGATCACCGCGCTTTCCAGGGCAAAGCGCTTGTGGGAGCCGCCATTGGCCGCGACGAACGCTCCCCCATTCGGCAAGTCGCGGCTGATAGCCGCTCCTACAGGCCGGCTGGCAGGAGCAATGGGCCGTTCTCCGTGCCCTCCGTGGTATACCCCCGTTTCCGCGCCCGATTGCGGGCTATAGGGATAGAGGAGCCTGACCGTGCACGCCACCCTGCCCCACCTGGAGAACAGCGACTTCCCGGCGCTCACCCGGCGCGCCGTCACCACCCTGCAAGTGAACCTGGGCTACCGCTGCAACCAGACCTGCCTCCACTGCCACGTGAACGCCGGGCCCAACCGCACCGAGGTCATGGACCGGGAGACGGTGGACGACCTGCTGGCCTTCATGGACGCCGGGGAGATCGCCACCCTGGACCTCACCGGGGGCGCCCCGGAGCTGAACCCCCATTTCCGGGACCTGGTGGCCGCGGCCCGGGAGCGCGGCGTCCACGTCATCGACCGCTGCAACCTCACCGTGCTGGAGGAGCCCGGCCAGGAGGACCTGGCGGAATTCCTCGCCGGCCACGGCGTGGAGGTGGTGGCCAGCCTGCCCTGCTATCAGGAGGCCAACGTGGACGGCCAGCGGGGCGAGGGGGTGTTCGATGCCAGCATCCGGGCCCTGCGGCGCCTCAACGCCCTGGGCTACGGCGCCGGCGGCGACGCCCCCACCCTGACCCTGGTCTACAACCCCCAGGGGCCGAGCCTGCCGCCGGACCAGGAACAGCTGGAGGCGGCCTACCGCGAGCACCTGGGCAGCGAATTCGGCGTCGTCTTCGACCGCCTGTTCACCATCGCCAACATGCCCATCCAGCGCTTCGGCTCCACCCTGCTCTCCCACGGCCGGTTCGACGACTACCTGGCCCTGCTCAAGGGGGCCCACCGCGCCGAGAACCTGGAGGGGGTCATGTGCCGCGACCTGCTGTCGGTGGACTGGCGGGGCTACGTCTACGACTGCGACTTCAACCAGATGCTCGACCTGCCGCTGGAGGGCCCCGGCCATTCCGACCGGCCCCACATCCGCGACCTGATCGGCGCCGACCTCGCCGGCAGTCCGGTGGTAGTGCGCGAGCATTGCTACGGCTGCACGGCGGGCCAGGGCTCCAGCTGCGGCGGCGCCCTTGGCTGAGTCCGGCACGCCGGAGCTGTCGGTGGTGGTTCCGGCCCTGAACGAGGCGGCCGGCATCGCCGCGGCCCTCGCCCCCCTGCAGGAGTGGCGGGAGCGCGGCGCCGAGGTGCTGGTGGTGGACGGCGGCAGCGACGACGGCACGCTGGAGGCGGCAGCGCCCTGGGCCGACCGGGTCCTGGAAGGGCCGCAGGGCCGGGCGCGGCAGATGAATGCGGGAGCGGCCGAGGCCACCGGCCGCGTACTGCTGTTCCTGCACGCCGACACCCGCCCACCGGAGGACGGCGACCGCCTCCTGCTCGCGGGCCTAGCCCGGAACGGCCGCTCCTGGGGCCGGTTCGACGTGCGCCTGAGCGGCGCCGGCCGCCATCCCCTGCTGCGGGTGGTGGGGAGCTTGATGAACGCGCGTTCGCGCCTCACCGGCATCGCCACCGGCGACCAGGGCCTGTTCGTGGAGCGGGACGCCTTCGAGGCGGAAGGCGGCTTTCCCGAGCAGCCGCTGATGGAGGACATCGCCCTGAGCGCCGCCCTCAAGGCCTGCTGCGGGCGCCCCCTGTGCCTGCGGGCACCCATCCGGACCTCCAGCCGGCGCTGGGAGGACAACGGCGTCCTGCGCACCATCCTGCTCATGTGGGGCCTGCGTCTGCGCTACTGGCTGGGGGCCGATCCGGCCGTGCTCGCCGCACGGTACAAACAGGGATGAGGAAGGCGCCTTCGGCTCGGCTGCTGGTGTTCGCCAAGGCCCCCGTTCCGGGGCGGGTCTTCCGGCGGCTGGCGCCCGCCCTGGGCGCGGGCGACCGGGTGCGGCTGCACATGCGCCTCACCGCCGCCACCCTGGAGCGCCTGGCGGGGGCCGGTCCCTGGCGGACCCGGCTGTACGCCGCGCCGCCCGCCGGCGCCCCCTTCCTGCGCGCCTGCGCCCGCCGCCACCGCATCCCCCTGCGGCCCCAGCACGGCCGGGACCTGGGGGAGCGCATGCGCCACACCCTCGAGGAGGCCCTGGCCGGGGGCGGTCCGGCGGTACTGGTGGGTACAGACCTGCCGGAGCGGGGGCCGGAGTCGGTGGCCGCCGCCTTTCGGGCCCTGGCGGAGGGCGCCGATGCCGTGCTCCAGCCCACCGAGGACGGCGGCTACGGGCTAATCGGGCTCGCCCGTCCCCTGCCGGAGCTGTTCCGGGCCATCCCCTGGGGCACGGAACGGGTGGCTGCCGTCAGCCGGGAGCGCCTGCGCGCCGCCGGGGCGGAGTGGCGGGAGCTGCCGGCCACCTGGGACGTGGACCGGCCGGAGGATCTGGCGCGCCTCGACCCGGCCCTGTTGCGGGGCCTCACTCCGCTGGCCCCACAACAGGGCCAGCCGCCAGAGGCTCTCGACCCGACCAACGGGTAGCGCCCCTGTGGGAGCGGTCCGTGACCGCGACGCGGTTGCCAATCGCCAGCGGTCGCGACTGATAGCCGCTCCCACAATCCGATTCAGGCTCTATCCGGGCCGGCCAGCGTATCCGACAGACGGGTACCCAGAGAGGGCCCAACGGCCCTCCTACTTCGTTTCCCCCTCCCCGGAATCCTCCTCCACCGGATGGCCCCCGGCCTTCCACTCCGGGTAGCCGTACTCCAGCCGCCGTGCCTCGTAGCCCCGCTCGCGCAGGCGCGCCACCGCCTCGTAGGCCAGCACGCAGTAGGGGCCGCGGCAGTAGGCCACCACCTCCTGGTCCGGGGGCAGACCCTCCAATCGGGACTCCAGATCCTCCAGGGGGACGTTCACGGCGCCGGGCAGGTGGCCCTCGGCGTACTCCTCCTCGGGGCGGACATCCAGCACCGTAACCCCGCCGTCCCGGGCCCGGCTGAGGAGCTCCTCGGCCGCCAGGGGGTCCATGCGGTCCTTGGTGGCCAGGTTGGAGGCGATCAGCCGCTCCACCTCCGCCAGGTTGTTCTCCGCCACCTTGCGCAGGGCGTCCAGCAGCTCCACCACCTCGTCCCCCGCTACGCGGTAGTAGACGTAGAGCCCCTCCTTGCGGGTGGTCACCAGCCCGGCCTGGCGCAGCTGCTGGAGGTGCTGGGAGGCGTTGGCCACGCTCAGCCCCGAGACCCGCGCCAGCGCCTCCACGCTGCGGTCGCCCTGGGCCAGGTACTCCAGCAGCTCCAGCCGGTTGGCGTTGGAGAGCGCCTTGCCCACGCGGGCGAACTGCTCGGCGAGCGCGTGCTTGAAGTCACTCATGGTGCATCCACTATTTGAATGATCAATTGAACATTGTACTCTATAGCTCGTTCAGCCCTGAACCCGAACCAGACCTATGGCGGAGGTTCCCCATGACGGTTTCGGAATTGCTGCTCGCCTACGAGCCCCAGATCCGCCTCGGCTTCTTCCTGGGTGTCCTCGGCGTCATGCTGTTCTCAGAGGCTGCGGTACCCCGCCGGCCCCGCAGCCAGCCGCGCTGGGTGCGCTGGCTCAACAACCTGGGCCTGGTGGTCCTCAACACCGTCCTGCTGCGCCTGCTGTTTCCCGCCGCGGCCGTGGGCGCCGCCCTGTACGCCGAGAGCCAGGGCTGGGGCCTGTTCAACCAGTGGGCCCTGCCGGGCGTCCTGGTGCTGGTGCTCAGCGTGGTGATCCTGGACCTGATCGTCTACCTCCAGCACGTCATGTTCCACGCCGTGCCGGCGCTGTGGCGGCTGCACCGGGTCCACCACGCCGACCTGGACTTCGATACCACCACCGGCCTGCGCTTCCATCCCGTCGAGATCGTGCTGTCCATGGTCCTCAAGCTGGGGGCGGTGGTGGCGCTGGGGGCCTCGCCCGCCGGCGTGCTGGTCTTCGAGGTACTGCTCAACGCCACCGCCCTGTTCAACCACGGCAACCTGCGGCTGCCCACCGGCGTGGACCGGGTCCTGCGCTGGATCGTGGTGACGCCGGACATGCACCGCGTGCACCACTCCCTGGAGGGCGACGAGACCAACAGCAACTTCGGCTTCAACCTGCCCTGGTGGGACCGCCTGCTGGGCACCTACCGGGACCAGCCGCGCGCCGGCCACGAGGGCATGACCATCGGCATCCATAGCGTGCGCGATCCGCGAGCCGCGGAGTGGCTCGACGGCATGCTCATCGGCATCCCGTTCCGCGGCGGCACCCCGGAATACCCCATCAACCAGCGTTTCCAGGAGAAGACCGATGGCACCGCCTAAGTGGCTGCGCTGGCTGCTCGGCGGCCTGCTGCTCCTGGCCGTCGCCGCCGCCCTATTCTACCGCGACCGGATAGACCCCGCCGATGTGGAGGCGTGGATCCAGGGCACCGGGGGCCTGGCCCCCCTGCTGTTCCTCGCCCTGTACACCCTTGGGGCGGTGCTCTTCCTGCCCGGCTCCGTGCTGACCCTGGCCGGCGGCGCCCTGTTCGGGCCCGTGCTGGGCACGGCGGTGAACCTGGCCGGGGCCACCATCGGCGGCACCCTGGCCTTCCTCATCGCCCGCTACCTGGCCTCCGACTGGGTGGCCGAGCGCGCCGGTGGCCGTCTGAAGCAGCTCAAGGAGGGCGTGGAGGCGGAGGGCTGGCGCTTCGTGGCCTTCACCCGGCTGGTGCCCATCTTCCCCTACAACCTGCTCAACTACGCCCTGGGCCTCACCCGCATCCCGGTACTGCCCTACGTGGTCGCCACCCTGGTGTGCATGGCCCCGGGGGCCGCCGCCTACACCTACCTCGGCTACGTGGGCCGCGAGGCGGCCACCGGCGCCGAGGGGCTGATCCAGAAGGGCCTGCTGGGGCTGGGACTGCTGGCCCTGGCGGCCTTCCTGCCCCGACTGGTGGCCCGGCTGCGGCGACGGCCCATGCTGGATGTGGACGAGGTCCACCGCCGCCTGGAGGCAGGCGATGATCTG
Source organism: Thiohalorhabdus denitrificans (assembly GCF_001399755.1). Lineage (NCBI taxonomy): Bacteria > Pseudomonadati > Pseudomonadota > Gammaproteobacteria > Thiohalorhabdales > Thiohalorhabdaceae > Thiohalorhabdus > Thiohalorhabdus denitrificans. Next base: position 306,573 of record NZ_LJCP01000011.1, read on the forward strand.
TTGGTGGTGGACGTACGCTCCCCCGCCGAGCTCTCCGGGGAGCTGGGTCGCATCCCCGACGCGATCAATATCCCCGTGGACGAGCTGCCACGGCGCCTCGACGAGCTGGCCGACGCCGCGGAGCGCCCCCTGGCCCTGTTCTGCAAGACCGACCGCCGCTCGGCCAAGGCCGCCGACCTCCTCGCCCGCAACGGCTTCGCCGACGTCCACGTGGTCCGCGGTGGCATGACGGCCTGGAACGAAGCGGGCCTGCCCGTGGCCGAGGGTGCCGGACCTAATGACAGTCAACCACAGGAGGCCACCGGATGAGCACTACCCTGGTGATCCTGCAGACGGATCCCGCCACCGATCCTGACGCCGCCGGTGAGGGCCTGCGCTTCGCCGGTGCGGCCCTCGCCGAGGGCCACGACGTGCGGATCCATCTCCTGCGCGGCGCGGCCGCCCTCGCCGGGCGCGACGCCTACCCCGAGCAGGGCGAGCTGATGGAGGAGCTCATGGAGGCGGACCTGGCCGTCTCCGCCTGCGGCAAGGCCCTGGACGGGGCCGGCCTTGCCGACGCCGACCTGCGGCCCGGCATCGAGCGCGGCTCTATGAAGGCCCTGGCCGGCTGGGCGGCCGCCAGCGACACCGTCCTCACCTTCTGATCCCGGCCGATAACTGCCACGAGGAGACCGCGATGAGCGCCCACGATCCCGTCATGGACCGTTACTCCCGGGGAGCCCAGGCCGTGGAGCCGGCGCTGTGCTGCCCCACCGACTACGACCCCGCCCTGCTGGAGGCCCTGCCCGCCGAGATCCTGGAGAAGGACTACGGCTGCGGCGACCCCTCCCGCTATGTGTGCGAAGGCGACACGGTGCTGGACCTGGGCGCCGGCGGCGGCAAGATCTGCTACATGGCCGCCCAGCTGATTGGGCCCGAGGGCCGGGTGATCGGCGTGGACGCCAATGACGACATGCTGGCCCTGGCCCGCAAGTACCAGCCGGAGATGGCCGAGCGCCTGGGCGGCGACCGGGTGGAATTCCGCAAGGGCCGCATCGAGGACCTGGGACTGGACCTGGAGGCCCAGGATCGCCGCCTGGCCGAGCACCCGGTAGGCACCAGCGCCGATCTGGCCGACCTGGAGGCGTGGCGGGAACGCCAACGCGCCGAGGCGCCGCTGGTGGCCGCCGATTCGGTGGACCTGGTGGTCTCCAACTGCGTCCTCAACCTGGTGCGCGATACCGACAAGGAGCAGCTGGTGCGGGAGATCCACCGGGTGCTGCGCCCGGGCGGACGGGTGGCCGTCTCCGACATCGTCAGCGACGAGCCGGTGCCGGAGTCCCTGAAGGCGGACCCGGAGCTGTGGAGCGGCTGCATCAGCGGCGCCTTCCAGGAGGAGGACTTCGCCGCCGCCTTCGCCCGCGCCGGCTTCGCCGCCATCCGCTACGACAAATGGGACGCCGAGCCCTGGCAGGTGGTGGAGGGCATCGAATTCCGCTCCGTCACCCTCACCGCGGTGAAGCCCGAGACCGGGCCCTGCCTGGATTACGGCCACGCGGTGGTCTACCGGGGACCCTTCGCCAGCGTCACCGACGACGAGGGCCACATCTTCCCGCGGGGGGCGCGCATGGCGGTCTGCGAGCGCACCTTCCGCCACCTTACGGAGGGTCCCCAGGCCGCCGACTTCATCGGCATTGCGCCCGCCGAGAATGGCGAGCCGGCCACCTTCTGCGCCCCGCCGGGCACCCGGCGTGCCCCCGCCGAGACCAAGGGCGGCGGCCACGCCGGGGGTGGAGGCGGCTCCTGCTGCTAGCCCGCCCCTTGCCCCAACCCGCAAAGGAAGCCCCATGAACCGCAACATGCTCCGTCACGCCCTCCCCGCCGCCCTCCTCCTGGGCGCGCTCGGCCTGGCCACGCCGGCCCAGGCCGGCGACGACGCCGTGGAGGCCGCGCTGGGCGACCACTTCGCCTTCGAGTCCTACAGCGGAGGCGGCGTGCGTCCCGAGCAGATCACCCCCGACCTCTGGGAGCGCTTCGTGGTGATCGACACCCGCGACGCCGGTCAGTACGAGGAGGACCACATCCCCGGCGCCGAGCACATTGAATGGCGCCAGGTCCTCAACGAGCGGGACCGGATCCCCGAGGACGAGCCGGTGCTCCTGTACTGCAACACCTCCAGCCTCTCCGCCCAGGCGGCTCTGGCGCTCCGCATGACGGGCTACGACAACGTCAAGATCCTGGCCGGCGGCTTCGACGCCTGGAAGGCCAAGGGCGGCTTCGAGGCCTACAAACAGGCGGAGTGAGCAACCCCCTGCGGAGGCGCTCCCCCTGCCCACGGCGGCGGGAGCGGGCGGCCGGGGCCGTGCGACTGTCCGTGGGTCACTCCACTACCCGCGGGGACGTGGAGCGGGCCGCCACGGCCCTGGTCCTCGCCCACGCGGAGCTGACGTAAGGAATCGACGCCAACCAACCGCAAGCGGAGCGACCGGAGCGGAAGGTTGCGCGCGGCCCAATGTTCAACTAGTCTTTTGAGTATTTGATAGTCCCAACCCGAGTTCCGCCATGTCCCTTTCCGCCATCATCGCCGGTCTGGCCACCGGCATCGTCCTGGGCATCTTCGGCAGCGGCGGCTCCATCATCACCACGCCCGCCCTGCTGTACCTGCTGCATGTGGAGCCCAAGTCCGCCATCGCCATGAGCCTGGGCATCGTGGCCATCACCGCCACCCTCGCCGCCGCCCAGCATTATCGTAAGGGCAACGTAAACCCCAAGGTCACCCTGGTGTTCGGGGCCTTCGGCATCCTCGGCACCTATGCGGGCGCCCGGCTGGGTGTCTTCACCCCGGTAGTGATCCAGCTCGGCATCTTCGCCCTGGTGATGTACGCCGCGGCCTGGCGCATGCTTCGCCCCGCCCAGCCCCGCCAGCAGCACCAATCCGTCGGTGCAGCGTCGGTGGAGGAAGGCGCCTTGGAGAACATCCGTTACGGACATATCGCCGTCCACGGCGTGGCCGTCGGCGTCCTGACCGGACTGGTGGGGGTCGGCGGCGGCTTCCTCATCGTGCCCGCCCTGGTGCTGCTGTCGGGGCTGGGCATGAAGCAGGCGGTGGGGACCTCCCTGGCCATCGTGGCGATCAAGTCCTACGCAGGCTTTTTCGGCTACGCCGGCGACGTGCCCATCGACTACCAGCTCATGGGCGTGTTCACCGCCGTGGCCATCGCCGGCAGCTTCGCCGGCACCTGGATCGGCCACCGCATCTCCAGCGGCAGCCTCAAGAAGGGCTTCGCCGTATTCCTGCTGCTGGTGGCCACCTACATCCTCTACGACCAATTGGCAGCCGGCATGGCCTGATGGCCGCCAGACCCGGCTTGCAACGACATCGGGCCCGGATCCTCCCGATCCGGGCCCCATCCGCTCGGCCGTCTGGCGGGACTTAAGCCACCTCGGCCTGGTAGCCCTCCTCGGCCACGGCCTTCAGCAGGGCGGAGGGATCCGCCGTTCCCGTCACCTCGGCCTTGCCCTCCTCGAGGGAGACCTCGGCGCGTTCCACGCCCTCCACCTCCTCCAGGGCCTCCTTCACGGCGTTGACGCAGTGGCCGCAGGTCATGCCCGTCACCTTCAGGGTGGTACCCGCCATTGTCATGCTCCTTTGGTTCGTCTCATTGGTGGTAATCAGGCGGCCCGCGCCGGGCTAGGGGCGCCCGGCGCCTCCGCGGCTGGGGCGGACCCTTCCGCCACGGGCAGCCGGACCGGCCGCAGGCGCCGCAGCCGCAGGCTGTTGGAGACCACGAACAGGCTGGACAGGCCCATGGCCAGGCCCGCCGCCATGGGGTTCAGGGTCCAGCCCAGGGCCGGGTAGAACACCCCGGCCGCCAGCGGGATCAGGGCCACGTTGTAGGCGAAGGCCCAGAACAGGTTGCCGCGGATGGTGCCCAGGGTGCGGCGGGCGGTGTCCAGAGCGGTCACCACCCCGTCCAGGCTGCCGCGCGCCAGGGTCACGTCCGCCGCCTCGATGGCGATGTCGGTGCCGGTGCCCACCGCCACGCCCACCTCGGCCTGGGCCAGGGCCGGGGCGTCGTTGATGCCGTCGCCCACGAAGGCCACCCGCCGGCCCTCGCCCTGCATGGCCTCCACCGCCTCGGCCTTGCCGTCGGGCAGCACCTCGGCGCGCACCTCGTCGATGCCCGCCCGCCGGGCGATGGCCTCGGCGGTGGCGCGGTTGTCGCCGGTGATCATGGCCACGCGCAGGCCCCGGTCGCGGAGGGCGGCAACCGCGGCGGCCGCCTCGGCCTTGAGGGGATCGGCCACCGCCAGCACGGCCCGCACCGTACCATCCACCGCCAGGTACATGGGCGTCTTACCCTCGGCGGCCAAGGTCGCGGTGCGCTCCGCCCAGGGCCCGGCGTCCACGCCGGCGTCCTCCAGCAGCCGGCGGCCGCCCACCAGAACCGTCTGATCGTCCACGGTGGCGCGCACCCCGTGGCCGGGCACCGCGGCAAAATCCGCCGCCTCGGGCAGCTCCAGGCCCCGCTCGGCGGCCGCCTCGCGCACCGCGGCGCCCAGGGGATGCTCGCTGCCGGCCTCCACGGCCGCGGCCAGGCGCAGCGCGCCCGCCTCGTCGCCCTCGGACTCCAGGTCGGTGAGCCGGGGGCGGCCCTCGGTGAGGGTGCCGGTCTTGTCGAACACCGCGGTGTCCACGCGGGATAAGGCCTCCAGGGCCTCGCCCTTGCGGAACAGCACGCCCAGCTCCGCGGCCCGGCCGGTGCCCACCATGATGGCCGCCGGCGTAGCCAGGCCCATGGCGCACGGACAGGCCACCACCAGCACCGCCACGGCGCTCACCAGCGCCAGGGTGATGGCGGGCGCGGGGCCGAAGGCGAGCCAGGTCAGGAAGGTCAGCGTGGCCACCACCAGCACGGAGGGGGTAAATACCCGCACCACGCGATCGGCCAGCCCCTGGATGGGCAGCTTGGCGCCCTGGGCCCGCTCCACCATGCGGATGATCTGCGCCAGCACCGTGTCGCTGCCCACCTGGGTGACCTCCAGGCGCAGGACGCCGTGCTGGTTCACCGTGGCGCCCACCACCTCGTCGCCGGCCGACTTGGCCACGGGGGCCGGCTCGCCGGTGAGCATGGACTCGTCCACGTAGCTGCTGCCCTCGGTGACCCGGCCGTCCACCGGGATGCGCTCGCCGGGGCGCACCACCAGCAGGTCGCCGGTGCGCACCTGGCTCACCGGCACCTCCTCCTCGCGGCCGTCGCGCAGCACCCGGGCCTGCTTGGCCTGCAGGCCCACCAGCTTGCGGATGGCCTGGCTGGTGCGCCCCTTGGCCACCTCCTCCAGGTACTTGCCGAACAGGATCACGGTGACGATCACCGCCGCGGACTCGAAATAGAGGCCGCGCGCCTCCGGGGGGAACAGCCACGGCGCCACCACCACGCCCGTGCTGTAGAGCCAGGCGGCGCCGGTGCCGGTGGCCACCAGGGAGTTCATGTCCGGGGAGAGGTGGCGGTAGGCCTGGAGGCCCGGGCCCCAGAAGCGCCGGCCGGGGCCGGCCAGCACCAGGGTGGTCAGCACCAGCTGCACCCATTCCCAGGTCCCCGGCCACGGCGCCGCGGCGGCCAGCAGCCCGTGCAGGCCCGGAATCACCATGTGCCCCATGGCGAGCACCAGCACCGGCACGGTGAGCGCCGCGGCCAGCCACACCTCGCGGCGCAGCCCGGCCAGGGAGCGGGCGCGGCGGGACTCGGCGTCCTCGCCGGCGGCCTCCCCCTCCAGGGGCCGGGGCTCGTAGCCGGTGCGGCGGATGGTCTCGGCGATTGCATCCGGGGAGACGGTCTCCGGGAAGTAGCGCACCGTGGCCCGCTCGGTGGCCAGGTTGACGGTGGCCGCCACCACGCCGGGCAGCTTGTTCAGCTTGCGCTCCACCCGCGACGAGCAGTTGGCGCAGGTCATGCCGCCCACGCCGATCTCGTACTCGGCGATGAGCGGCGTGTAGCCGGTATTGCTGACGGTTTCGGCGATCCGCTCGGCGTCCACCGCTTCCGGGTCGTACCGGACCGCGGCCCGCTCCGAGGCCAGGTTGACGCTGGCCTCGGAGACCCCTTCCAGGTTGTTCAGGGCCCGCTCCACGCGCGAGGAGCACGAGGCGCAGGTCATGCCTTCGATGCCCAGGTCCAGCTCTTTCATGCGTTTCCCTCCATGGGGAGCAAGCCGCCCATTGATTCAGCAGCGATTCGCAACGTGCCCATTTAGATGTCGCGACCTGGAGGTCGCTCCTACAGGACTCCGTTCCGGCTTTCTACTCATCATCCCGGTTCAGGGCCCCGAGGATGGGGCAGTCCGCCGTGGAACCGTGCCCGGGGCACTGCTCGAACAGCGCTTGCAGCCCGTCGCGCAGGTGCTCCAGATCGCGGATGCGGGCCTCGATGTCGGCGATCCGCTGGTCGGTGAGCGCCTTCACCTCGCCGGCATCCGCATGGGGGTTGTCGGACATGGCCAGCAGCTCCGCCACCTCGTCGAGGCTGAAGCCCAGCGCCTGCGCCCGCCGGATAAAGCGCAGCCGCTCCCGCGCATCCTCGCCATACAGGCGGTAGCCGGATCCGGACCGCCCACTCGGCGTCACCAGGCCCCGGCGCTCGTAGTAGCGAAGGGTTTCCGTGGCCAAGCCCAGCTCGCCCGCCAGCTGGCCGATGGTCATGGTGCTCAAGGGCCTGCCCTCCATGTGCCGGATTACACCTTACAACTAGTTGTAAGCTTGAGACCCAGGGTGCGTCAAGGAGTTCCCGCCCGGATACCGGCCACGAGGAATGCTGTCGCTGGTGGGCTTCGGGGGCGAACGGCGGCTGTTACGCCTTTATGGCGGGAGCAGCTACACCCTAGGGGACCCTGCAAACGAGGCGCTTGACGATGTCCCGGAAAAGATCCGTCTCTTCTTCGACCATCAGGCCCGCCTCCCGTATGTTCCCCACCGTATCCCGGTTGATGTTGGGGCCGATGGTGTGCAGCACCAGGGGGTTCAGGCGGTCGAACAGGGGCCCCAGCAGGGGCCCGCCGGGGCGCACATGCTCGAGCAACAATACCCGGCCGCCCGGTCGGACCACCCGAGCCAACTCACACAGGCCGCGCACCGGGTTGGACACGGAGCAGAAGAGGAAGGTGGCTAGTACCTCATCAAAGGTATTGTCCGGAAATCCCAAATGCTCCACGTCCATGACGAGGCGCTGCACCGGGGAACGGACTGGTTTCCTGCGGGAGCGTTCCAGCATGCGCGAGCTGAGGTCCACCGCCGTAATCGTCAGACCGGACCCGTAGAGGGGCAGGTTCTTGCCCGTGCCCACCCCCGCTTCCAGCACCGCTGGGCCCTGCACCCGCGCCACCAGGTCCTGCCGCCAGGCCGCCATGGCCAGCACCTCCATGGGCCCTTCGAACCATTCATATACCGGGGCCAGCCGGTCATAGCGCCGGCGTACCGGGTCAAGGCGATTGCGCATGGGCCCGCTCCAGGATTCGCAAGTATCCCACCAGAACCGGCGGGATCAGCACCCACTGCAGGAAAGGGGTGGCACCCACCTCCAGGCCGGGCAGAAGCGGCATGAGCTCCGTATAGGCCCAATTGCCGCGAACCTGCACATTCCAGATCTCGCTGAACACGGTGTAGGCGGCACCCAGGAAAATGAACAGACCCGCGCCCACCAGGAACCGAAGCGGGGCCTCCGCCAGCCAACGTCGGCTCCCCAGAGCCAGGGCGGAGAGCTCGAAGGCGCCGAGCAGGATGAGCAGGTCCCCGAAGGTACAGTGCACCAAGGCGAAGAGGCTGTACCCCCAGGAGGCCTGATGCCAAACCGTGTACAGCGGGAACTGGGCCACCTCCCAGAGGAGCTCCAGGGGGAGACCCAGCCCCAGGAGCCGAGCCTCCGGGATCCGCGAGAGGGCCCGAAGACGCCCGGCAACCGGCACCTCCCCGCTCATGGGTGAATACGGCTCGGGACCGGCCGGTCAGGCATTCAGGTCCTCTTTCTTTTGCAGGTATTCCTCCCGGTCGATCTCACCGCGGGCATACCGCTCCTCCAGAACCTCCAGGGCCCGGTGACTGCGCTCCTCATTCCGCGGCCGCCCGCCATTGGACACCGCCAGCCAGCGCACCAGGGCCGCAATGCCCAGGATCACCAGAATCCAGAACAGGATCATGAAGATCCCGCCAACCCCCCACATCCAGAAACCGTCGTGTCCATACATAGCATTACCCTTCCTGGTCCTCCGGCAACCGGACCGGGGCCATCGGAATCGCCGCAATGCCAATAGCTCCTCCGGCCAGGCAGCCCCGGGAGCAATTCCACGGAGCCGGTATCAGGCCATCTTTGCGCATTGGTCCGGATGCACAGCCTGGTCCTCACGGCCCCGCGACATCTCATAGGTGAGCCAGAATCCAGCGCCGAGGAGCAGGGCACCGCCATAGATCATGTTCAGGGAGGGGGCCTCGCCGAAGATCAGGTAGCCCAGCAAGGCCGCCACCACGGGGGAGACGATGATGTCCACCAGCGAATAGGCATTGGCCCGGAGCCGCTTCAGCACGATGGAGATGCCGAAATAGGCAAAGCCGGTGGAGATGATTCCCAGGCAGGCCGCCCACAGCAGCACCGGCAGCTCCGCCCCGAGCGCGGGATACGGGACCATGGCCGTGGCGGCCCCGGAGCCGAAGAAGAACGGCGCGGGCAAGAGCAGCAGCGCCCCCACCAGCATGGACCAGGCGATGTCGTTGCCCGCCTCGGTTTTCCCCTCGTGGCGCATGTAGGTAACCATGGCCGCATAGACGGCGCCGTCGGCGAGCGCCACCAGGTTGCCCGCCATGTTTCCGCCTTCCAGGGGCTTTGCCAGCACGATCCCCGCGATGGCCACGGCGAAGATCAGGAGGTAGCTCTTGCGCGCCTTCTCGCCGAGAAAAAGCGCCGAGAAGATGAAGGTGAAGAATGGCGCGACGCTCCAGAAGATCACCACGTTGGCGATAGGGGCCAGGGTCATGGCGAAGTTGAAGACACTGATCTGCAGGGCGATCAGGGCCCCGATAACCGCCGTATCCTTCAGGTTCCCCTTGGGAAAGCGCGGAGCCTGCCCGGTAGCCAGCGGCATGGCCGCCATGAGGAAGGCCGCGGCGAAGGCCAGCGCATAGAAGTTGAGCGTCTGGATGGGGATCCGCCCGTCAACGAGCTTCACGAAGACGCCGATGGTCGCCTCGGAGAACGTGATCAGCAGGAGCAGGAGAAGGGTTTTCATGGTCGTCGCTTGCCCTTTGCCGTGCAGCGGCCGGTAGCGGGACCCAGGCAACCGCCGCTGGAAAAAAGCGTCCAAGGAAGCGCACGCTTTTCGGGTGACATGCGCGCATTCCACCCTGGAGCACCAGCATGACCGAACAGATCGTCACCATCGAACACTTCAGCGATGTCCTGTGCATCTGGGCCTACGGCGGGCAGGTGCGGCTGGACGAGCTACGGCGCCAGTTCCCCGAGGAGGTGGCCGTCACCTACCGCTTCATCCCCCTGTTCGGCGACACCCGGCAACGGATCGGCGAAGGCTGGCGGGAGCGCGCCGGCTATGCCGGCTTCGGCGACCACATTCGGGAAGTGGCCGCGGGCTGGGACCACGTGGAGGTCCACCCCGGGGTCTGGCGGGAGGTGGCCCCCGCCTCCAGCGCCTCCCCGCACCTGTTCCTGAAGGCGGTCCAGCTGCTGGAGGAGCGCGGTGAACTGCCCGCGGGGCCGATGGACGAATTCCAGGGCCGCAGCTTGTTCGAGCAGACCGCCTGGGAGCTGCGGCGACGCTTCTTCGCGAAGGCGGAGGACATCGCCCAGCGGGAGGTGCAGGATGCCGTGGCCGAGACCTTGGGCCTGCCCGTGGAGCGCATCCGCGCCCTGAGCAACTGCGGAGACGCCCATGCCGCCCTGCATGCGGACCTGGAGCTGCGGGACCGCTATCAGGTCCCCGGCAGTCCCACCTTCGTGCTGAACGGCGGCCGGCAGCGGCTGTTCGGCAATGTGGGCTACCGCATTCTGGAGGCCAACGTCCGGGAGCTGCTCCACAACCCCCAATCCGGTGAGGCAAGTTGGTGCTGAACGGCGGGGACTAAGGGGATCTTTCCAAGCCCCTCCAGAACCCGTTGCATTGATTGAGGGAGGCCACCATGGCGGACACCGGCTACCGCAAGGCCCTGGAGCTGCTTCAGGCCTGCACCTGTTCCTACGGCTTCCTGGCCAGTCCGGTGAAGCGGGCCAACTACCGGCGCGTCTGGGCGCGGGACGGGGTCATCCTGGGGCTCGCGGCCCTGATGAGCGGCGATGAGGACCTGGCCCACACCTTCCGCCGGACCCTGGAGACCCTGGCCCGGTACCAGGGGCGCCACGGGGAGATCCCCAGCAATGTCGACCCGGAAGCGGACCGGACCAGCTACGGCGGCACCACCGGCCGGGTGGACGCCGACCTCTGGTTCGTCATCGGTTGCGGCCAGTACTGGCAGGCCACCGGCGACGAGGCCTTCCTGGAGGCGGTTTCCCCGACCCTGGAGCGGGTCCAGTTCCTGCTCGGTGCCTGGGAATTCAACAACCGCGGGCTGCTCTACGTCCCGCTTACCGGGGACTGGGCGGACGAATACCTGCAAAACGGCTATGTGCTCTACGACCAGCTCCTCTACCTGCGGGCGCAGTGGGAACTGGCGCGGATTCACCGCGAGATGCACGGGTCCGCTGATCATCCTTTGGAGGAACGAATGGCCCGGCTCCGGCATTTCATCCGGGCCAATTACTGGTTCTTCGATGGAGAAACCGAGCCGCCGGCCGATGCCTATCACGAAATCCTCTGGGAGAAGGGCCGGGAGGCGGCTTGCTTTTGCCACGGCAGGCACTGGCTGCCCTTCTTCTCCCCCTCGGGATACGGCTACCGCTTCGATGCCTTCGCCAACATCCTGGCCTCACTAACGGGCGTGGCCGATGACGCACAACGGGAAGCCGTGGACGACTATGTAAGCAACCTGCTCCCGGCGGACATGCCGCTGGTTCCCGCCTTCCACCCGGTGATCACCCCGCGCGACGAGGAGTGGGAAGACCTGCAGATGACCTTTTCCTACGCCTTCAAGAACCAGCCGTACGAGTACCAGAACGGCGGGCTCTGGCCCATGCTGTCCGGTTTTTACGTAGCCGATCTGGCCCGGCGCGGCCGCTCTGAACAGGCCCAAAGGATCCTGGCCGCCATCGATCAGGCTAGTGCCCTGCCCATGGATGGGGAGCCCTGGTCCTTTCCCGAGTATGTGCACGGCCGGGAGCTGACCGCCGGCGGTAATCGTTTTCAGGGCTGGAGCGCGGCCGGGGCAGTCATCGCCCACCACGCCGTGGCGGGCCAGCCCGTTTTCCGGTAGACCAGCCCCGGTGAGGGAGCCTGGACACCCTGGCGGTCGCCATGGTTAGGATGCAGGGAGCCCCTGGCGGACTTTTCAGGGGGAGTTCGCATGGCTGGTTGGCGTCACCACCATCTGACTCGGCAGCTGATGACCCTCTGGGCCGTTTTCTGGATGGCCCTGGCGGCCCCGTGCGTCATTGCCGGCACCCCCGACCACCATCCCTGGGCCAATACCCAGCAAGAGAGCCCCTCCGGCCACCAGCAGGCCTCCGGACCTATTCCCCACGGGGAGCCCGACGCCCTCGTTTGTCTTCATGACTGCAACCAGGTGGCCATCAAGGGGAGCAGCGACCTGTTCTCCCCCGCCTCCCCAGAGGCGCTCTTTGCGGCTTGGCAGGCCCCGGCCGAGGTTTTCCAGACCGGATTTTCCGGCCAGCGCGCGAGACCGAGCCCGCACCGCAAACCCGACCACCCCCGGCCAGCCACCTTCCTCCTTATCCGGTCCTTCCTGATTTAACCCGCCCTTCGGGAAACCGGAAGCTACGGTTATCCGCTTTGGCCTTCCAGGGTTTCCCCCACTTCGGCCCTGACTGCTCCCCGCTTTATTGTGCTGCGGGTCTTTTAGCGACCGTACCCGCGCGGAGAAGAGCCTGCGGCGTCGGCAAGGCACCCGCGCAACGAAGCCGGGACTCCAGAGAAGAGCCTGTCGAAACCGACTTTTCCCCTCCTATCGGGCACTGCCAAGGAAATGAGCATGGATGACAAGCGGAAACCCGCCCCCTTTACCCGGCGCCAGTTCCTGCGGAGCACGACGGCCGCGGGGCTGCTTGCGGGGGTTCAAGGATTGTTTCCGGCCTTTGCCTGGAACCAGACCGGCAATCCCGTGGCGCCGCGCCGGCGCGAAGGCAATACCGATATCGTCGACATCACCATCGAGCGCCAGCGGATGGAGCTCGCCGGCGGCGAGGCCCATCCCATCACCATCAACGGCAGCGTCCCCGGCCCCATCATCCGCCTGCAGGAGGGCCGCAACGCCGTGCTGCGGGTGCACAACCGGCTCGACGAGGACACCTCCATCCACTGGCACGGCATCCTGCTGCCCTTCGAGATGGACGGCGTGCCCGGGGTGTCCTTCCCCGGCATCCCGCCCGGGGAGACCTTCGAGGCCCGCTTTCCGGTGAAGCAGAGCGGCACCTACTGGTACCACAGCCACTCGGGCCTGCAGGAGCAGCTCGGCCAGTACGGGGCACTGGTCATCGACCCGGCCGAGGAGGATTCCGGCACGCCCGATTACGACCGCGAGTATTCGGTGGTGCTGTCGGACTGGACCTTCGAAGACCCCCACGACGTCTTCCGCAAGCTGACCGTGGCGGAGGGCTACTACAACTACCACAAGCGCACGGTCTGGGACCTCTTCCAGGACGTGGAGCAGAAGGGCTGGCAGGAGACCTGGGCGGAGCGCACCGCCTGGGGCGACATGCGCATGAGCTCGCGGGACATGCTCGATGTCACCGGGGCCGCCTACACCTACCTGATCAACGGCCTCGGCCCCGAGGCCAACTGGACCGGCCAGTTCCGGCCCGGCGAGCGGGTCCGCCTGCGCTTCATCAACGCCTCCGCCATGACCTTCTTCGACATCCGCATCCCGGGGCTGAAGATGACCGTCATCGAGGCCGACGGCCAGCCGGTTGAGCCGGCGGCGGTGGACGAATTCCGCTTCGGCGTGGCCGAGACCTACGACGTCCTCGTCGAGCCCACGGAGGACCGCGCCTACACCCTGGTGGCGGAGGCCATGGACCGCTCCGGCATGGGCCGGGCGACGCTTGCCCCGCGCGCCGGCATGGCGGCCGAGATACCCGAGCTGCGCCCCACCCCCGGCCGCGATCTGGAGGACATGGGCATGGGCCCCGGCATGATGGATATGGGCGGCGGCTCCGGCTCCATGGAAGGCGGTGACGGAGGCGATATGGGCCACGGCGGCATGGGGGGTATGGGCGCCTCGGGCCCGCAGGACTGGGTGCTGAACGGGCGCAAGGTCATGCACGGCCCGGACAAGCACGGCGCCGGGGCCGCCATGGTGGCCATGAATCCGCAATACCGCCTGAGTGATCCCGGCGTGGGCCTGCAGGAGGTGGAGCACAAGGTGCTCACCTACGAGGACCTGAAGGCCCGGCGCCCCTACCCCGACCAACGCGAGCCGGAGCGGGAGATCGAGCTCCACCTCACCGGCAACATGGGCCGCTACATGTGGTCCTTCGACGGCGACCAGTTCTCCGACGCCGACGGCCCCATCCGTTTCCACCACGGCGAGCGCCTGCGGCTGATCATGGTCAACGACACCATGATGGATCACCCCATCCACCTGCACGGCATGTGGATGCACCTGGAGAACCGCCACGGCGGGCTGATCCCGCGCAAGCACACCATCGTGGTGAAGCCCGGCGAGATGCTGTCGGCCCAGATCCATGCCGACGCGGCGGGCTACTGGTTCTTCCACTGCCACCTGCTCTACCACCTGCACGCCGGCATGGCCCGCGTAGTCCATGTCGCCTAACGGATCGGGGATCCCATCATGAGGAGCGACAATCGCATCACGCGCCTGGCCACCTGCCTTTCCCTGGCCGGGCTGCTGCTGGCCGGGCCGGCCGTCGCCCCGGCGGACGGCCAAGCCGAATACGCCAAGGAACGGGGCTGGGAGGCCCCAGTGGACGACCACGCCTGGACCGGCCGCCTGCTGTTCGACCGCCTGGAGTACGCGCGTGGCGAGGACGAGGACACCGTGAACTATGAGGCCACCGGCTGGTACGGCGGCGACTTCCACCGCGTCTGGCTCGAGGTGGAGGGCGAGAACGTGGTGGACCCCGCCGGCGAGGGCGGCCACCTGGAGCAGACGGATCTGCTCTACGGCCACCTGATCTCCCCCTTCTGGGACCTCCAGGTGGGCGGCAGTTACGAGCTTGAATACGGCCCCGGACCCAACCGGGAGCGCTTCTCGGCGGTACTGGGCCTGCAGGGCCTGGCCCCGCAGTGGTTCGAAGTGGACACCAATCTGCGGGTCTCCGAGGACGGCGACGCCTCCGCCGACCTGGAGGTGGAATACGACCTGCTACTGTCCCAGCGCACCGTCCTGCAGCCCCGTTTGGAGACCGCCTACGCCTTCAGCGAGGTGGAAGAATTCGGCGTCGGCGAGGGGCTCACCAACGTGAAGCTGGGCCTGCGCCTGCGCTATGAGATCTTCCGGGAATTCGCCCCTTACATCGGCGTCTCCTGGAATCGTAAGTTGGGAGATACGGCGGATCTGGCGGAGGCGGAAGGCGGGGACGCCACCCGCTTTACCACCTTGGCCGGGGTTCGCGTGTGGTTCTGAAAGCGGGCCAACCAACCGGCCAACGCCGAGGAGGCCCTGGAAAGGCCTCCTCCCCAGGAGGAAGCAGGCATGATGGGAATGGAAGGATTCGGGGCCGGCGGCCCCTTCATGCTGCTGGTCTGGATATTGCTGATCGTGGCGGTCATCTTCCTCGTTCGCGGGATGATGTCGGGCTACCCACAGGATAGGGCTGACAACCGCTCCGGCCGTAACCGGGCGCGGGAGATCCTGGAAGAGCGCTACGCCAAGGGCGAAATCGATCAGGAGGAGTACCGGCGCAAGCGGGAGGACCTGGAGGAGTAATTTTCTCGCGGGGAACTTTTAACCGGCCAACCGGAGGGCCTCATGAGCGATCCCGCCCCCTCTGCCCAAGCCACGCGCCATAACCATGCTTCTCAGCCCGCCAACGAGCAAGGGCACGGCAACCAGGACCATTCCGGCAACGGCCACCATAACCACGGCGCCATGATCGCCGACTTCCGGCGCCGCTTCTGGGTGTCGCTGGTGCTGACCGTGCCCATCCTGGCGCTGTCGCCCATGATCCAGTCCTTCGTCGGCCTGGAAGGGATGCTCGCCTTCCCCGGCGACCGCTATCTGCTGTTCGCCCTGGCCGCCGGGGTCTTCTTCTACGGCGGCTGGCCGTTCCTCTCCGGCCTGACCGCCGAGCTCCGGCAGGGCCAGCCGGCCATGATGACCCTCATCGGCCTGGCCATCACCGTGGCCTTCGTCTACTCCGCGGCGGTGGTGCTCGGCCTGGAGGGGGAGGTCTTCTTCTGGGAGCTGGCCACCCTGGTGGACGTCATGCTGCTGGGCCACTGGATCGAGATGCGCTCGATCATGGGCGCCTCCGGCGCCCTGGAGGCGCTGGTCCGGCTCATGCCCGCCACCGCCCTCCGGATCGGCCCCAACGGCGAGACGGAGGAGGTGCCGGTGGACCAGCTCGCCGCCGGGGACCGGGTGCTGGTGCGGCCCGGCGAGAAGGTCCCCACCGACGGGGTCATCCAGGAGGGCCGGTCGAGCCTCGACGAGTCCATGCTCACCGGCGAGTCGAAGCCGGTGGGCAAGGGCCCGGACGACGAGGTCATCGGGGGCGCGGTGAACGGCGAGGGCGCCCTCACCCTGGAGATCCGCAAGACGGGGGCCGACACCTACCTCTCCCAGGTCATCGAGATGGTGCGCCAGGCCCAGGAGTCGCGGTCCCGCACCCAGAACCTGGCCGATCGCACGGCGGCCTGGCTCACCTACATCGCCCTGACCGTGGGGGCGGTCACCCTGGCCGCCTGGCTGACCGCCGGCTACGCCTTCGACTTCTCCCTGGAGCGCATGGTTACGGTCATGGTGATCACCTGCCCGCACGCCCTGGGCCTGGCCGTGCCCCTCGTGGTGGCCGTCTCCACCACCAAGGCCGCCGCCAGCGGCCTGCTCATCCGCGACCGCGCCGCCTTCGAGCGGGCCCGCGACCTGGACGCCATCGTCTTCGACAAGACCGGCACCCTCACCGAGGGCCGCTTCGGCGTGCGGGAGGTGGTGCCCCTGGGCGACCTCGGCGCCGACGAGGTCCTGGCGCTGGCCGCCGCCCTGGAGGGGCAATCGGAGCACCCCATCGCCCGCGGGGTGGCTGAGGGCGCCCGGGCGCGCGGCCTTGACGTTCCGCAGCCGCGGGACTTCCGCAACCTGCCGGGCGAGGGGGTGGAGGCCCAGGTGGACGGCGCCACGGTCCGGGTGGTGAGCCCGGGCCATGTGGAGCGCCTGGGGATCGAGGTCGCGGACGAGCGCCCCGAGCGGCTGGCCGCCGAGGGCAGCACGGTGGTCTATGTGCTGCGCGGCGAAGACCTTGTGGGCGCCATCGCCCTGGCGGACATCGTCCGCGAGGAGTCGCGCGAGGCCATCGACCGCCTCAAGGCCATGGGCATCCAGTGCATGATGCTCACCGGCGACTCCAAGGAGGTGGCCCGCTCGGTGGCCAACGAGCTGGGCCTGGACGACTACTTCGCCCAGGTGCTGCCGGACCAGAAGGCGACGCGGATCCGCCAGGTGAAGGAGCGCGGGCTGACCGTGGCCATGGTGGGCGACGGCGTCAACGACGCCCCGGCCCTGGTGGAGGCCGACCTGGGCATTGCCATCGGCGCCGGCACCGACGTGGCCGTGGAGTCGGCGGACATCGTGCTGGTGAACTCCGATCCCCGCGACGTGGCGGCGGTGGCCGAGCTCTCCGCCGCCACCTACCGCAAGATGCTCCAGAACCTGTGGTGGGCGGCGGGCTACAACATCGCAGCCATCCCGCTCGCCGCCGGGGCCCTCTACTGGGCAGGCATCCTCTTGGCCCCGGCGGTGGGGGCGGCGGTGATGTCCGCCTCCACGGTGATCGTGGCGGTCAACGCCAAACTTCTGGAGCGCTTCCGGCCCAGGGGCGGGGACGCCGCGGCGGCCTGAGCGGCTGGAGAACGGTAAACCCACGGCCGGAACGGAACCCCCACCTAAAAATTCTGGACCGCGGGCAACCGCCGCCTCCATGGTGGAAGGAAACGTTTCAACCTTCCTTCCCTACTCAGCCATCCAACCACCTGGAAACCATAGGAGCCCGACCATGAACGCGAAACTAGGCAACGCCCTCACCGTGCTGGGCACCGCCGCCGCCCTGACCCTTTCCGGACCCGTCCTGGCCAACGAGCACGGCGGCCACGGCAAGATGGGCGGCGGTCATGGGATGATGATGGACGGTGGCGGCAAGGGCATGATGCCGGGCGACAAGATGATGAAGGTCATGCACGCCCTGGATCTCGACGAGGAACAGGTCCAGGAGATGACCGACATCCACAAGAAGCTCGCCGAGCATATGGCGGGCACCAAGGTGGAGATGCAGCAGCTGCGCTGGCAGATGGGCCAGGAGATGCGCAAGGACGAGCCCAGCCCCGAGGAGGTGGGCCGGATTCACGATCAGATCTCGGCGAAGAAGAAGTCCATGCTCCAGGAGAAGGTCCGCACCCGGAACGAGATGATGGGCATCCTCTCCGAGGAGCAGCGCGAGAAGCTGAAGCAGATGAAGCAGCGCATGCACAAGAAGCACATGGGAGGCGGGGGCAAGCACGGCTCCAAGCATAAGGACAAGAACTAGCGGTCCCGCCTATCCCCTCCTGCGCCCTGGCATTTTCCCGGGGCGTTGCCGTCCTTGCTCCGCCGGTTAACTTGTCGCCTTCCTGCCACCGACCCCGCACCAGTTGGCCCCAACCGGATCAGACCCGCTCTTCCCGGGATTGCCGACCCGCCGCCCCGAAGCGAAGGTACAGCGCCGGCAGCACCACCATGTTAAGCACGGTGGAGGACAGCAGCCCGAACAGGATCACCATGGCCATGGGCGCCTGGATCTCGCTGCCGGGCTGGCCGGCGCTTAAGGCCAGAGGGAGCAGCCCCAGGCCGGCGGACAGGGCGGTCATCAGGATCGGCACCAGCCGCTCCAGGGTGGCGCGGCGCACCGCCTCCAGCGGGCCCTCGCCCTCCTGCCCGCGCAGGGTGTGGATGTGGCTCACCAGCATGACGCCGTTGCGCGTGGCGATGCCGAACAGGGCGATGAAGCCGATCAGGGTGGCCACCGAGATTACCCCGCCGGCCGCGAACAGTCCCGCGATGCCGCCGATCAGGGCCAGCGGCAGGTTGACCATGACCAGCGCGGCGTCGCGCGCCGAGTCGAAGGCCACATAGAGCAGCAGGAAGATTCCCGCCAGCACCACCGCCCCCATCCACAGCAGGGCACGGGTGGACTCCTGGGCCGCCTGGAACTGACCGCCGTACTCGATGCGGTAGCCGGGGGGCAGCTCCACTTGGGCTGCCACGGCATCCTGGGCCTCGCGCACCACGCCCACCAGATCGGATTCGGAGACATTGGCGATGACGATCATCTTGCGCGCCACGTCCTCCCGCAGGATGGAGTTCGGCCCGCGCGTCTCGCGGATGTCGGCGAGGGCGTGTAGGGGCACCTGGGTGCCGTCGGCGGTGGTGATGGGCGCCTCGCCGATGGCGTCGCGGTCGCCCTTGGCGGACGGCGGCAGACGCACCACCAGGTCGAAGGCCTGCTGGCCTTGGAGCACCCGCGACACGGTGGTGCCGGTGAAGGCGGTGCGCACCGCCCGGCCCACCTCGCCCGTGGTCAGGCCGTGGCGGGCGATGGCGTCGCGGTCGTAGTCCACGGTGAGGAAGGGGATCTGCGCGCGCGGCTGGCGCGCCAGGTCCACCACCCCTGGCACCCCTTCCATGACGCCCTGCACCTCCTTGGCCAGGTCCCGCAGCCGGTCCAGCTCGGGCCCGAACAGCTTCACGGCGATGTTGGCCCGGGTCCCGGAGAGCATGTGGTCGATGCGGTGGGACAGAGGCTGGCCGATGACCACGTTGGTCCCCGGCACCGCCTTCAGCTCCTGGCGCAGGTCGGCCAGCAGATCCGCCTTGGGGCGGTCGCCCAGATCCAGGGAGACGTCGATCTCGCTGGCGTACACCGCTTGGGCGTGGGGGTCCAGCTCCGCCCGGCCTGTGCGCCGCGCGGTGGAGGTCACCTCCGGGTGCTCCAGGAGGATGGCCTCCACCATGCCGCCGAGCCGGTCCGATTCCTCCAGCGCGGTGCCCGGCCGGGTCACCACGCTGACGGTGAGCGAGCCCTCGTTGAACTCCGGCAGGAAGGACTGCCCGGCCCAGGTCAGGGCCGCCCCGGCCCCGGCGAGCACCAGCAGGGAAGCGGCGGTCAGCGCCCGCCAGCGATGCAGGGTGGCATCGAGGAGCGGGGCGAAGGCCCGCTTGGTGCGCTCCACCATGCGCGGCTCCGAGCCGCGCTTCACGGTCCGGGAGAACGGCAGAGTGACGCTGGCCAGGGCGGGCGTCACGGTGATCGCCACCAGCAGGGATGCGGCCAGGGCCACGATGTAGGCGAAGCCCAGCGGCCCCATGAAGCGGCCCTCGATGCCGGGCAGGAAGAACAGCGGGGTGAACACCAGGATAATGATGAAGGTGGCGAAGACGATGGAGCCCTGGATCTCGCGCGTGGCGTCCCCCACCACCCGGATGGCGGGCCGGCGCTCGCCCTCCGGGCGGGCGGTGTTCTCCCGCTGGCGGCGGACGATGTTCTCCACCACGATGATGGCGTCGTCCACCACCGCGCCGATGGCGATGGCCAGGCCGCCCAGGGTCATGGTGTTGAGGGTGCCGCCCAGCCCGCGCAGGGCGAGCACCGCCGCCACCAGGGACAGCGGGATGGCCACCAGGCTCACCAGCCCGGCGCGCAGGCTGACCAGGAACAGCAGGACCACCGCCACCACCAGGATGGCGCCGTCGCGCAGCGCCTCCAGCAGGTTGTCCACCGCGGTGTGGATGAAATCCGCCTGGCGGAACAGATCGGTCTTGAGGTTCACCCCTTCCGGCAGGTCGGTGCGCAGCGCCTCGATCTCCGCATCGAGTCGCTCGGTAAGGGCCAGGGTGTTCACCCCCGGCTGCTTCTGGACGCCCAGGACCACCGCCGGCTCGCCGTTGCGAGAGCCGGTGCCGCGTACCGGGGCAGCACCGACGGTCACCTCGGCCAGATCGCGGACCTTGATGGGGTGGCCGTCGCGGCTGGCCACCACCGTGTTGCCGATGTCGTCGGGGTCAGACACCCGGCCCAGGCCGTGGATCAGAAGCTCGCGACCGCTGTCCACGTAGAAGCCGGCGGAGACGTTGCGGTTGGTGTCGCCAACCGCCTCGACCACCCGGTTCAGGCCCACGCCGTGGGCGGCCAGCCGCTCGGGCTGCACCTGCACCTGGTACTGCTTGACGTCGCCACCGATGGGGATCACCTGGGCCACGCCCGGCACCGCCAGCAGACGCCGGCGCACCGTCCAGTCGGCGGCCGTGCGCAAGGCCATGGGGTCGGCCTCGCCGGTCACCGCCAGGAACATTACCTCGCCCATCACCGAGGTCACCGGCGCCAGGGTGGGCTGCCCTGCCCCCGGCGGCAATGCCTCGCGCACCCCCTGCAGCTTTTCGGACACCACTTGGCGCGCCCGGTAGATGTCCGTGCCCCACTCGAACTCCACGGTCACCACCGAGATCCCCACGCCGGTGGAGGAGCGGATGCGGCGCACCCCCGCCGAGCCGTTCAAGGCCGTCTCCACCGGATGGGTGACCAGGCGCTCCACCTCGCGGGGCGCCATGTCGTGGGCCTCGGTGACCACGGTAACCCGGGGGGCGGTGAGCTCGGGGAAGACGTCCACGGGGCTGCGCATGGACTCGTAGACCCCCCACCCCATGAGCAGGGCGGCCCCCACCAGCACGAACAGCCGGAACTGCAGGGACCATTGGACGATTCGGCCAATCATGGCGATTCCTTAACGGGGATGCGGAAAGGTGCGGCGGGCGGCTTGCCGTTGTAGGAGCGACCTCCAGGTCGCGACCTTCCGAAGCGGGGCCGCCAGTCCTGGAAAACGCTCCCACGCAGCCAGGCTCATCGGCGAAACTGAGTCGCGGTCTGGAAACCGCTCCAACACCATGCCCACCAGGGTGGTCCTGGTGCGGGAAACGACCTAGTGCGCATGCCCGTGGCCAGCGCCGGTATCGCCGGTTGCGGCCAATCGGACCAGGTAGCTGCCCTGGGTCACCACCCGCTCGCCGGGCGCCAAGCCGCTGGTTACCGCCACGTAATCCCCGTCCTGCATGCCCAGGGTCACCGGGCGGCGGGCGAAGGATTCGCCGCCGGCCTGGACGTAGACCACCGCCTCCCCGGCCTCCCGCTGCACCGCCGCCTTCGGTACGGCCAGGGCCTTGGTGGCCTCTCCGGTCCAGACCCGCACCGCGGCGCTGGTGCCGGCGCGCAGGTCGCCGGGGTTGGGTAGGGCGAAGGTGACGGGCACGGTGCGGGTGGCCGGATCCACCGTCTGGCCGGCGGAAAGCAGGCGGGCGCCGGCGGCGGTATCCACCTTGAGGGCCCGTGATTGCCCCGTGGGCGTGACCCAGGCCCCGGTGGGCTGGGGTAGCCGGCTCGCTTCCGCCTCCGGGACCCGGGCCACCAGCCACAACCGGCGGCGGTCCACCACCCGCATCAGGTCGTCCCCCTCCCGCACAGAGGTACCCGGCGTAGCGCGCAGCTCGGCGACCCGGCCCTCGGCCCCGGCGAGCACCGGCACCCCGGCAGGCCCGTCGCCCTCCCCCTTTTCCGGCTGGTAGGCGGCCAAGCGCTGGCGGGCCGCCTCCAGCCGGGCGCGGGCCACCCGAGCCCGGGAGCGGGCCTCGGCCACCCGGCGCTCGGACACGGCGTCTTTGGCCAGCAGTCCCTCCAGGCGCCGCCGTTCGCGGCGGGCCATGCGGAATTCGGACTCGGCTTCGGTCACCGCCAGGCGCAGGGTGGCCAGGTCCGTCCCGGTGCCCAGGCGCGGCACGATGCGGGCCAGCACCTCCCCGGCAGCCACCTGCTGCCCGGCCTCGGGGAAGCCCCCCTCCGGGGCCTCCAGCCGCCCAGGGACCGGGGCGGTAACCCTGCGGTCGCCGCTCGGGGCCGCCCGCAGGGTGCCGGTGGCCGGCACCGTGGCACGCAGGCGGCGCTTGGTGGCCACCGCCGTGCCGAAGGGCAGCCGCCACTGCTGCTCCTTGAGGAAGGTGATTTCCCCCTCTTCGCTCCCAGACTGGTCCTCGGGCACCTCGGCGCGGCTGGCATGGACCCGGACGCCCTCCAGCCGGTGCACGGTGCGCCGGTCGCCCTCCTCCCAGGTCAGGACCATGGTGAAGACCCCCGGCTCGCGGGGCTTGACCTCCGGGGTGTACAGGCCGTCCCGGGTGGGCCTCCCCACCCGGAAGCCGGCAACCATCTTTCCGTCGCGGTTCAGGGTGACGGTGAGCCGGCCCGAATCCACCGGCTTGTAGCCGTCCAGCCAGGTGAGATGGGCGGCCAAGCGGGAGGTCTTGCCGGCCACCAGCACCGGATACTCCACGAACAGCTCGGTGGCGTCGTTGAATCGGGTCACCACCCGGCTGGGCCGTTCGGGGACCGCCGCGCCTCCGTCCTCGGCGGCGTGGTCGTGACCGCCTTCCTCGCCGCCGTGGGAATGCCCCGAGTCGCCATCACAGGCGGCGAGGAGCACCGCCAGCAGCCCGGGGAGCAGGATCCCCAGGCGGCGGACGAACCGCTCAGTGGTCATGGCCATGCCCGTCGGCATCCCGATGCGCATGCTCGTCGTGGTCATCCCCGGACTCGCCCTGCTCGTGGCCGCTGTGGCCTTCTTCGTGCGCGTAGTCGCCGTGGGCCTCTCCGACCTCGCCCGGACCCTGGTCCTCCCCCGCGTAGAAGGCTTCCGTTTCGGGCGCATCGCTCGCCCCGGATTCATGGCCATGGGCGTGGCCGCCGGAATGGTCGTGGCCCTCCCCGGCGACGGCGGTACCGGTGCTCAGGGCGATGGCAAAGAGGCTAATCAAGAGGCTATGCTTCATGGGTTACTCCCGTTTCGGGTGAGATTGAAGAGGCCGCACGGCGGGCCGGTTGGCCCCACAGGATCTTCGGTATCGAGCAATCGCCCGCTAAAGCGGGCTCCTACACCGGCCTTTTTTAAGGCTGGGGGCTTTCAAAACCTTTCTGGAGCAAAACACTCCTTGTCCCCCTGCTCAGAGCCGGATGCCGAAGCGGGCTAGCACCAGGACCATGCCCCCGTAGGCGAGGGCCGTCGCGGCGATGGCCATGACCAGGCCCAGGGGGAAAGGCACGCCCCGGTGAAGCAGCCACGGGAGAAGCACAAACAGCACCAGGGAGGGCAGCACCAGCCAGGCCACGCTGGTGGCAAGGGCGCTGACCTTGCCCACGTCCCCGGTATCCACATACAGCCAGACCATGGCCAGCACGGACGTAATGGGGACCGAGGCCAGGATGCCCCCGACCAGGGAGCTCCGCTTGGCCACCTCGGAAATGGCGACCACCAGAATCGCGGTGATCACCGCCTTGATCAGGTAATAGCCCACTGCCCCTTTCCCCGGATCTCGGCTGTACAGGAACTACGGACGGGAACCGGCGGTGCGCACCAGATCTATCCAGCTCGCCCGGGCGGCACGCGCCATCTCCAGGGCGCGCAAGCGGGCATCGAGCTGGCCGCGGTAGGCATCCAGCAGCTCCAGGATGCCCAGCTCCCCGGCGCGGTAGGCAGTCTCCGCGATCTCCGTCACCTCCCGGGACTTGGCCAGGGCCTGCTGCCGGAACTCGGTGGTGGCCTCGTCCAGCTCCCGCGTCTGCCGCCACAGGCCGCCCACCCGGGCTCGGGCCTGCTCGAGCAGCCGCCGGTAGCGGGCCTCGGCCCGGGTCTGGCGGGCGCTGGCGGCAGCCGCCTGCGCCTGGCCCCGGTCGAAGACCGGCATGGGAAAGGCCAGCTCCAGTAGCGGCCCGCCCCCTTCCGCCCCGGGCTGGTCCACCGTGGTGTAGCCCAGGCCCACGGTGGGGTCGGGGATCCAGGCCCGATTCGCCGCCCGCCGGCTGAGCCCGGCGGCGCGCGCCTCGGCCTGGAGGCGCCGCAGGTCCGCCCGCCGGTTCAGCGCCTCCCGGTAGCGGGCCAGGGAGGCCACCTCCCCGGGACGCAGGGTTCCCGCCACCTTCTCCGGCAAGCTGGCGGATTCGGGCAGCAGGGCCCGCAGGGCGGACCAGGCGCGCGCCCGCTCGGCCCGGGCCTGACGTAATTGGGCGCGCAGCGCCGCCCCCTCGCGCTCCAGCCGGCGCTGGTCGTACCCGGAGGCGGCCCCGGCCCGGCGCCGCTCGGCGACGATGCCGGCCACCCGGTCGAGGCGCTCGAGGCTCTCCTGCAGGGCCGCCACCCGCCGCCGCTGGGCCAGCACCACAAAAAAGCGCTCCCGGACCCGGGCCCGGTGCTCCAGGCGCGTCCAGGTGTTGCCCCGCCGCACGCCCTCGGCGCGGGCACGGGCCGCCCGGGTCCGCAGGCCGCGCTGGCCGGACAGGTCGAACTCCTGGGATAGGCTGTAGAAGCGTTGGGTGGTTTCGCTGCCGTCCGCCGAGAAGCGCTCCTGGGAAAGGTTCAAGCGCGGATTGGGCCACAGCGACGCCTCGAGGGCCCGGCTCTCCGCCAGCTCCACCTCCGCCTGGAGCTCCCGCTGCAGGGGGGCGTACTCCTCGGACAGACTAAGGGCCCGCTCGATAGTAAGCGCCGAGCCCGCCCCAACCGCTGCCGTGCTCGGACCCAGGCCAGCGAGCAGGAGAAGCCCCACGGCCGAAAACCGACCTATGATCGGTTTTTTGGTCGTGGCGAAAGAAATTCGGGGTCCGCCCATGTGGCTTCCTCTAGAGGTGGCCCAGGAGGGTTTCCAGGCCGTGGTGGAACTGCGGAGAAAAGGAGAGTGCCGCCAGGGCGAGCCCCACCAGGGCGGAGCCCGTTCCCCGCCAAGGTTGAAGGCCGGCGGGGACATCCTCCAGGAGCGCCTGTACCCGGGCCTCCAGGGGATCCCCCGTGAACCCCGGCCCCGGGGCGGGAACGGGGCGCATGCGGGCCACTGCCAGCAGCGCCTCGGCCACCGTGACCCGATCGCCCACGGTTCGAGCGGCCGCCTCGTCGGCGGCGCGCTCCACGGCCAGTCCGAGCTCCCGGTACAACGCCCGGCCGGTACCCGGGAGGTGCAGGACCGTGCCCAGCCGCGCCAAAACCAACCGCAGGGGGTCCCGGCGAAGCCGATGGGCGGCCTCGTGGGCCCGCACCGCTCGGTCCTGCTGGGGAGAAAGGAGGTCCAACAGCCCACGGGAGAACAGCACGTTGGGCCGCAGCAAGCCCACCGTGGCGGCTACGGGCTGGGCAGTTTCCAGGATCCGGGTCGGCCCCTGGCGCTCCTCGCGGGCCACCCTCCGCAGCGTCCGCCACGGTCGATTGGCCCGCTCCAGCACTCGCACCTTGTACACCCCGCCCAAGGTCAGGCCCGCGGCCAACAGGCCCAGCAGGGCCCACGCCCCGGGGACCTC
The DNA here is from genome assembly GCF_001399755.1 of Thiohalorhabdus denitrificans. NCBI lineage: Bacteria > Pseudomonadati > Pseudomonadota > Gammaproteobacteria > Thiohalorhabdales > Thiohalorhabdaceae > Thiohalorhabdus > Thiohalorhabdus denitrificans. The sequence continues at coordinate 332,252 of NZ_LJCP01000011.1, forward strand.
CGGCGTGGTGCCGGGGTGCAGCAGGCAGAGGTGGCTGTGGTGGGTACCGTGCAGCAGGCAGTGGTCGGCCGTCAGGCCCAGCGCGGCCGAGACAGAAGGAGCGACCACCACGGCCACCGCCATCAGCCCGGCCAGCAGGGGGAGGAGCGCCCAGACCAGCAACAGATTGGCCTGCTGCTCCACGGGCATTCGTTGCAGCAAGCCCAGGACCCTGGGCCGAACAAGCTGGCTGAGGGCCGCGGCCACTGCTCCAGCCACCAGCCCCACCGCCGCCAGGATCAGGATCAAGGAGGGCATGGTCAGTCCGAGCCCTTGGCGCCCTGGGCCCGCTTCCAAGCGATCAGCGCCTCCAGGCGGTCGAGGGCCGCCTCATCCTGTTCGGCCGCAAAATCCACGAAGGCGGTGAGCAGGGTATCGGCCCCCTCCTCGCCGGCCACCGGCGCGGTGGCCCCCTCGATCAGGCGCGCCAGCAGTTCCTCGCGCTCCAGGGCGGGGCGGTAGGTGTAGGCGTGCCCTTCCTTGGTCCGATGCAGGAGCTCCTTGCGGTACAGCCGCTCCAGGGTGGACTGGATGGTGTTCAGGGAGATGCCGCGGCGCGCCCCGAGGCGCCCGTGGACCGCCTTGGCGTGGTCCGCCCCGCGGGCCCACAGATCCTCCAGCACCGCCACCTCGAGCTCGCCCAACCGCAGGTTTGTCATATGAGAATGTCCTTCCGCCCCAAAAAACCGATCCATGATCGGTTTTTACCCTAACCCGCGCCGCGGGCGCAACTCCTCCGCGGTTACCCCGTGGCGCCTCCGCCGTCACCCGCGGGGACCATCCGCCATTGCCTCCAGGAATCAACCAGGACCTCCCAGGCGGAATGCAGGAACACGGCGGCGATCACCAGGCCCATGGCCAAGTCCGGCCACGGTGTGGCGGTAATCGCCACCGCGCCGGCAGCCAGGATCACCCCGGTATTGGCGATCAGGTCGTTGCGCGAGCACAGCCACACCGAGCGCATGTTGATGTCCTCGCCCCGGTGCCGCCACAGCAGGGCGAAGCACACTACATTGGCGGCCAGGGCCACGGCAGCCACCGCCCCCATGGGCAGGGCGGCAGGCAGTTCCGGCAGGAAGGCCCGGTAGGCGGTCTGGCCCAGCACGAACAGGCCGAAGGCCAGCATGATCAGGCCCTTGAACAGGGCGGCCCCGGCCCGCTTGCGGACGCTGGCGCCCACTACCACCAGGCTCACCCCATAGGTGAGGGCGTCACCGAGCATGTCCAGGGAGTCCGCCAGCAGGGCCACCGAGCCGATCAGCAGCCCGGCGGTAAGCTCCACGCCGAACATGACCGTATTGATGCCCAGCACCGCCTTCAGGGTGCGGGACTGGTGCTGGTTGGTAGCGGTCGGGGCGCAGGAATCGTCGCCGCAGCATCCGCTCACGATTGCCTCCTAGGACTCAGGATCTTCCGGGTTCTTGGGCGTGCCGCCGGCCCCATTTTACAGAGTCGCGGCCCGCCACAGGGCCCAGGCACCAAAGGCCAGGAACAGCGCCGCCGCCACCCGGTGCACCCAAACCGCCGGGACGCGGCGCAGCAGGGTGGCGCCGACGACCACTCCGAGCACGGACACCAGCCACAGGGCCAGGGTTCCGCCCAGGAAGACCGCCAGGGTGTCGCCGGTGCTCGCGGCCAGGGCCACCAGGGCGAGCTGGGTCTTGTCGCCGAGCTCGGCGACGAAGATCAGGGCGAAGCTACCGAGGGCCACCCGCCAGCCGCCCCGGGCGGCCACGTCCTCCACCTCCTCGTCCTCCTCGCCCTCGCGCCAGATGCGGTAGCCAAAGGCCAGGAACAGCAGCCCCGCCGCCAGCAGGATCCAGCGCTCGGGCACCAGCTCGTAGAGGGCCGCGCCCACCGCCACCGCCAGCACATTCAGCACCAGGAAGGCGCCCAGGATGCCGGCCAGGACCGGGGCGGCCCGGTGGCGGTGGGCCAGGCTCATGGCCACCAGCTGGGTCTTGTCGCCCAGCTCGGCGATGAACAGGACGGCGAAGGTGGAGGCGACGGTGGCCAGGCTCATGGGCGCTCCTCGGGCCGGGGAAGCGGTACAGGATACCGCCCCAGGCCCGCCGGCTCATCCCGTCACGGTCCCAGGCCTGCCCGCACGTTTGTTTGGCGGGCACCGCCCCTGCCCGAGTTAGCAGCGGCCCAGCGCACGAGGCCGAGGAGATCCCCCTTCCCGGCCCCGGGATCGGCCACAAGGCGGGTGAAGGTTCCTGCCTCTAGTTCCTGCGGTTAACGGGAAAGGCGGCCTTCCCCCGGAACCGTTGACAGGGTGAAGAACTGCGGATTAAAGAATTAATAGAATTTGCAACTCCTGGACTACTGAACCATGAGCCAGCAGCCCGCCCGTTTTGCCCTGTTCTCGGAGGTCTTCAAGGCCCTCGGCCACCCCAAGCGCCTGGAGATCATCCACGCCCTACGCGCGGGGGAGCGCACGGCAACCCAGCTCGCCGAGGCCACCAACCTCTCCAAGACCGCGGTCAGCCAGCACCTCTCCGTGCTCAAGGCCCAGGCCCTGGTGCTGTGCGACAAGCGGGGCTCCTTCTGCTACTACCGGGTGGCCTCGTCGGCGGTGTTCTCCGTGTGCGAGGGGGTGCGCCAGCTGGTGCTGGAGCAGGTGGAGTCCTTCGAGGCGGTGCGGCCCTTCCTGGCCCCCCTGGACGGCGGCCGCACCGGGGAGGCCGGCGATGGCTGACGTTCCGGAAGGGAAAGGACACGCCGCCTACACCCACGGCATCCGCCCCAATCTGGGCCAGTTCCTCTTCCAGATGCTGCAGGTCTTCTTCGTCGGCCTGACCATCGGCCTGCAGCGCAACGTGGTGCCCGCCCTGGCCGAGGAGGAGTTCGGCCTCGCGCCCGGCTCCTACCTCCTGTTCATGGCCTTCATCATCAGCTTCGGCTTCGTGAAGGGGGCGCTGAACTTCGTGGCCGGGCGGCTCTCGGAGCGGGTGGGCCGGCGCCGGGTACTGCTGTGGGGCTGGCTAGCGGCGCTGCCCATCCCCTTCCTGATCCTCTACGCGCCCTCCTGGGACTGGATCGTCGCCGCCAACGTCCTGTTGGGCGTGAACCAGGGCTTCGCCTGGTCCATGACCGTCACCTCCAAGGCGGACATCACCCGCGCCGAGCAGCGCGGCCTGGCCACCGGCTTCAACGAGTTCGCCGGCTACACCGGCGTGGCCATCGCCGGCGTCGTCACCGGCTACCTGGCGGCGGACATGGATCCGCGCTGGGCGCTGTTCCTGTTCGGCCTGACCGTGGCCCTGGTGGCCCTGGCCACCGCCTGGCTGTTCGCCGCCGAGACCCTGCACTGGGCGCGCGCCGAGGCCCACGCCCACGCCAGCGGCACACACAAGGGACCCCGCCCGCGCTTCCCCGAAAACGTCTCCGACCATCCGGGCACCCGGGAGATCTTCACCCTGGTCTCCTTCCGCCACCGCACCTTCGCCGCCCTGTCCCAGGCAGGCAGCGTGGAGAAGTTCGTGGACGCCCTGGTGTGGGCGTTCTTCCCCGCCTGGCTGCACGCCCAGGGGCTCACCGTGGTAGCCATCGGCTGGGTGGTGGGCGTGTTCGGCGTGGTGTGGGGCGCCAGCCAGCTGTGGACCGGCCCCCTCTCCGACCGGATCGGCCGCAAGGGCCCCATCGTGGCCGGCATGTGGATCTGCGGGGCCGGGGTGGCGGCCACCCTCCTGGTGGAGGGCTTCTGGCTGTGGTGCGCCACCGCCGCGGTGGCCGGGGTGGGCATGGCCCTGCTCTACCCCACCCTCATCGCCGCGGTGAGCGACATCTCCCACCCCAACTGGCGGAGCTCGTCGCTGGGCGTCTACCGCTTCTGGCGGGACACCGGCTACGGCCTCGGCGGCCTGGCCATCGGCCTCGCCGCCGACGCCACCGGCGCCCTAGAGACCGGCTTCTGGCTCACCGCCATCGCCATGGGGCTGTCGGGCCTCTGGGTGCTGCTCGCCGCCGAGGAGACCCACCCGCGCCTCAACCCCGCTCCCCAACTCCGGCCCGCCGTGGAGGAATGATCATGGCCCGAAGCTACGAAGAGCTGCTGGAGGAGATCGAGGCCCGGGTCCCGCACCTGGAGCCCGGCGATCTTCCCGGCCTGGAGGCGGACGGGGCCTTGATCGTGGACGTTCGGCGGCCGGAGGAATACACCGAGGGCCACATCCTCGGGGCCGTCAACCTGCCCCGGGACAAGCTGGAGGCCCAGATCGAGGAGCATCTGGAGCGGCCCCACCAGCCGGTGGTGGTCTACTGCGGCGGCCGGGGCCGTTCCACCCTGGCGGGCTGGGCCCTGGAGGAGATGGGCGTGAACGTCCGGGTCCTGCACGGCGGGCTGGCGGCCTGGAAGGCCCTGCAGGAAAAGACGTAGCCCTGCCCGGCGTTTCTGATTTTCTGTTCGCATTCAGGTGCTTACGGCGCCTCTTAAAGGCTATCCGCGCATTTTTAACGCACCCGTGACCAGAGCCGGACTAGCCCGGCCCTTCGGCGCCGAACCGGGTCATCTCCAGGAAACCCTCCCCCTGCCTGTCCCCCGAGACCTGCATGGCGCCCTCCCAGTAGGTGGGATTGAAGGGCCCCGTGCCGCGCATCTCCTGGTGGTCGAACAGGGGCTCCGCGCGCAGGGTGAGCTCGCCGGCCCGGATCTCCCAGGCCACGGGGTAGGTGTGGCCGGTCTCCGGCGAGGTCCACCGGCGCAGGGCCCGCCAGCGGACCTCCCGCGGGCCCAGATGCGTCACGGAGCGGTCGGGGTGAATGCGGGTGCCGGCGGCGTAGGCCGTGGCCCCCGCCGCGTCGCGGAAGCGGTAGGCCATGAGCCCGCCGCCGTCGTCCAGGCGCAGCCCCACCCAGTCCCAGCCCGCCGTGCCCTCCGGCAGGAAGGTGGAGGTCCACTCGTGGTCGAACCAGGCGGTACCCTCCACCGCCCGCGTCTCGCCGTCCACCGGCAGGGTGCCGCGCACCTGCATGGCCGGGTAGGTGTAGTAGTAGCTCGCCACCGAGCCGTCGGCGTTCTTGGCGCTCACGCCCTGGGGGCCCTGGCGGACCGCCTCCCCCGTGGGCGAGAGGCGCAGGTCCCAGGGGCCGGGCTCGCCGCCCATGCGCAGCCGCCAGAAGCCCTCGGGGTCGCTCTCCAGCAGCCAGTCGCGGATGCCCACCTCCAGGCGGCCCGTTCCCAGCCGCCCGCCGTCTGGACCCACCCGGGCCAGGCGGCGCCAGTGGCGGAAGTCCTCGGTGGCCGGGTCGGCCAGGGCGGCGTGGGCGCTGATCACCTGGCGCGGCGTGAAGGCGGAGGGGTTGTCCTCCCAGGGCCCCGGCTCGGGCCTGTTGCGGAAGAAGGTCACCTCGAAGGTGCGCCGGCCGCCACCGGACAGCTCCAGGAAGCCGGTGAAGTACCACCACTCGATGGCGAAATCCGGGTGGGCGGCGTGGTCGGCGGGCAGGCGCACGGGCCGTTTGCGGGTCACCTCGCCGTAGGGTGCCCACCCGGCAGCCCGCCCAACGCCGGGCAGGAGGGCGGGGCCGGTCAGGGCCAACAGACGGAGGAAGGCACGGCGGGAGCAGGACAAGGCTACTTCCCCTGGTCCGGAGGGGCCTGGAGCCAGAAGGTCACGGGGCCGTCGTTGGTGAGGCTTACCTCCATATCGGCCCCGAAGCGCCCCGCCGCCACCGGATCATGGGCCTCCCGCGCCCGCTCCAGGAGGTGACCGAACAGGCGCTCGCCCTCCTCCGGCGGGGCGGCGGTGCCGAAGCTGGGGCGGGTGCCCTTCTGGGTATCGGCGGCCAGGGTGAACTGCGGCACCAGCAGCAGGCCGCCGCCGGTGTCGCGCAGGGAACGGTTCATGCGGCCCTCCTCGTCGGGGAAGACCCGGTAGCCCAGCAGCCGCTCCAGGAGGCGCTCCACCTGGGCCTCGCCGTCGCCCCGCTCCACGCCCACCAGAACCACCAGGCCGGGGCCGATGGCGCCTACGGCCTCGCCGGCCACCGTCACCCGGGCCTCGGTCACGCGCTGCAGCAGTCCGATCATGGGGGCGAACCTCTTTTCGGAAATTGGCCATCCGGTTGGTTCAGGATAGGCAATTGTGGGAGCGGCCAGTGGCCGCGACGCCTGTGGAGGCCCAGAGGGGCTGGAGGGGTCACGGCTGATAGCCGCTCCCACAGGTACCCTACCCGGCGCCCTCTCTCCTCACTCCTCCCCCACCGCCCGCGTCGGGTCCCGGCGGCCCTGGGCGCGCCCCAGCAGCCAGCCGCCGGCGCCTGTCGCGGCCGTGAGGACCAGCCAGGCGCCGGCCAGCAGGCCGGCCGGGAAGTCCACGGGCAGGCTCCACAGGAAGGACTGGTCGTTGACCACCTTCACCAGGATCCAGGCCACGCCCGCGCCCACCGCCAGGCCCAGCACCCCGCCGAAGGCCCCGGTGAGGCCGGCCTCGTAGGCCTGGGAGCGGGCCACGTCCGCCACCCGGAAGCCCAGGAAGCGCAGCATGGCCAGCTCGCCGCGCCGCTCGATGGCCTGCACCGCCAGGGACTGCAGGGTGCCCACCAGGCCCACACCCACCGCCACCACCACCAGCACGTAGGTCACGGCGAAGCTGCGGTCGAAGATCTCCAGGCTGGTGCTTCGGATCTCCCCGGCGTCGGCGATCTCCAGGCCCGGCGTATCGGCGAAGGTCCGCTCCAGGCGCTTGCGCAGCGCCCCCCGGTCGGTCCCGGGCTCCAGGTACAGGCCGATCTGGTCCACCTTACGGTCCCCGGCCAGCTCGGCGTAGGTGCGGCGGTCCATGAGCAGGTGGCCCCACTGGTAGGAGTAGTCCCGCCACACCCCGGCAACCGTAAGGCGCCGGGCCTCGCCGCCGAGGGGCACGCGCAGGGTGTCGCCCACCTGCGCGCCGTACAGTCGCGCGAAGACCTCGGAGACCAGCACCGCCCGGCTCTCCCCCGCCTCCGGCCATTCCCCGCGCATCACCTCGATGGCGCCCCGGGTCTCGGGCAGGTCCAGGCGCCGGGCGGTCACCTCCACCGGGGCCTCCGTGGCCTCCGATCCCCGCGGCGCCCAGTCCAGCTCGGCGCGGCGAAAGGGGTCCAGGCGGCGCACCTCTTGCCAGCCCTCGATCTCTCGCCAGGTCTCGGCGGGGATGTGGGTGGCCTGCCCGCCGGCGCCCGCACGCACGTAGAGGTCGGCGGCCAGGATCTGGTTGAGCCAGGCCTCCACGCTGCCGCGGAAGGAGTGGATCATGGTGGACATGGCCACCAGCAGGGCAAAGCTCACCAGGGCGGCGCTCACCGCCAGGGCGGCCCGACGCGGCGCGCCCAGGAGCTGGGAGCGGGCCACCAGCGCCGCCACGTGGCGCCGCCCCACCGGCAGGGCGCGGGCGAAGGCCCGCAGCGCCAGGGGAGCCAGCAGCAGGCCGGCGCCGAGCACCAGGAGAATGGCCCCGTAACCGGCCACCGGCAGCCCCTCCCAGGCCGGCAGGCGGGTCAGCACCCCCGCTGCCGCCAGGGCCAGCCCGGCCAGGGCCAGGCGCAGGCCCGCCCCCGCCCCGCGCCGCTCCTCGGCGCCGCCCCGGCGCATGGCGGCCTCGCCACCGCCGCGGACGTTGTCCAGTACCGGGGCGAGGGTCCCCAGCACCGCGGCCAGGACCCCGAGGAGGCCGAAGGCGAGCATGTCCCACCACTCGGCGTGGAGCCGCGCCTGGAGATCGCGAAAGTAGCCGGCCCCCAGATCCCCGCCCAAAGCCTCCACCCCCGCCCAGGCCAGGGCCAGGCCCAGCAGCAGGCCCAGGACAGAGCCGACCACGCCGAGCACCAGCCCCTCGCCCAGGAGCCATGCCGCCAGCCGGGCGCGCTCCATGCCCAGCACCCGCAGCACGGCGAACTGGGCGCGCCGGCGGCGCATGGACAGGGTGAGCAGGCTGTAGACCAGGAAGGCGGCGGTGAGCAGGCCCACCAGGGCCAGGACGTTGAGGTTGGTGCGGTAGGCCCGGGTCATGGCGTCCAGGCGCTGGGCCTCCAGCTCCGGTCGGGACAGGCGGGCGGCCTCGCCGGCCAGCTCCTCCAGGCGCTCGGCAAAGGCCGCCCGGCGGTCCGGGTCCTCCAGCACCACGTCGATGCGGTCCAGCTCCCCCACGCGGTCCAGGGTCCACTGCGCGGTGGCGATGTCCATCACCGCCCCGTCGGACCAGAAGGTCCCGGCGGGCAGAAGCCCCACCACCCGCAGGGTCACCGGCTCCGCGCCCACCTGGGCGCGCAGGGTGTCACCGGGGTCCTTGCCCAGGCGCTCGGCGGCGTCGGGACCCAGCAGCACCGCCCCCCTGGCGAGCAGGTCCCGGAACGCCACCCCCTCCTCGCCCAGTTCGGGTAGGTAGTCGCCCCGCACCGCGGCGTCGCGCAGCAGGTCCACCCCCAGCACCGGCAGGTCGGCGCCATGGGCCACCGGCACCTCGGCGCGCAGGGCCGGGAAGGCCTCCGCCACCTCCGGCAGGGCGCGGATGCGGGGCAGGAGGTCCTCGTCCAGGGCCCCCTGCGCGGGCTGCACGGTGGTGCCCGAGCGGCCCGACAGGGCGGAGACGCCCTGCTCGAAGCTGTGCAGTGCGGAGGCGTTGACCCAGTGGATGGCCGCCACCATGGCCACGCCCAGGGCGATGGCCAGGGCCATGCCGGCGGCCTGCATGGGCCGCCCCGCCAACGGGGCCCAGACCAGGGCCCGGAAGAGCAGCCGGAGGGGTTTCACGGTTCCCGGTGCAGCCGGTGGTGGGCCAGGCGGTAGCGGGTGTGGACGCGCGCGGCCACCTCGGGGGCGTGGGTCACCACCAGGGTGGTGGTGCACAACTCCTCCACCGCCTCCACCAGCAGGTCCATCACCGCCACCGCCGTCTCTTCGTCCAGGTTGCCGGTGAGCTCGTCCGCCAGCAGCACCGGCGGGCGGTGGATCAGGGCCCGGGCGATGGCGGTGCGCTGGGCCTGGCCGCCGGAGAGGTGGCGGGGATAGGCGTCCGCCTGCTCCGCCAGGCCCAGGCGCCCCAGGAAGCTCCGGACCCCCTCGTCCTCCCAGCGCTCCCCCTGCAGGGCCAGCGGCAGGGCCACGTTCTCCGCCACCGTCAGGTAAGGCAGAAGATGGAACTGCTGGAAGACGAAGCCGAGGTGGGCGCGCCGCCAGCGGGCCGCCGCCGACTCGTCGAGGGCGGTCACCTCGGTGCCGAGCACCGTCACCCGGCCGACCTCCGGCACCGCCAGCCCCGCCACCAGGTTGAGCAGGGTGGACTTGCCCACCCCGCTGGGCCCCAGAACGGCGGCGAGCTCGCCCCGGGCCAGGGTCAGGTCCAGGTCCTCCAGCAGGGGGCGGTCGGCGCCGGGGTAGGCGAAGCGGATTCCCTCCAGCTGTACCGCATGGGATTCGGCTTGGGCCAATGAAGCCTCCGGTGTGGCGGGAAAATTCACGCTACCGGCGCCCCGCCGGGGTTGCAAGGCCCGCGCTCCCGACCAAAGCTGGTCAAGGGGACCCGGTGGCGACTACCCCCGAGCAAGGAGACGGCCATGAACGATCTTCCCCGCCACTACGAGCAACTCCGGGAGGAATTCCCCCGCTATCTGGAGGCACTCGAAGACCTGGGGCAGGCGGCGCGTGACGCCGGCCCCCTGGAGGAGCGCACCACCAACCTGGTGCAGCTGGCGGCCGCGGCCGCGCTGGGGTCCGAGGGCGCCGTCCACAGCCACACCCGCCGCGCCCTGGAGGCCGGAGCGACCCCGCAGGAGATCCGACACACCCTGGTGGTCCTCACCAGCACCATAGGGTTCCCCGTTACCTCCGCGGCCCTGAGCTGGGTGGAGGACGTGATCGGCGCGGGCTGAGCCCTGCGGCCGGGGCGCACAAAAAACGCCGGAGAGCGTATCCCCGGCGTGGTCCCCTTTTGCCGTCCGCAGGGCGGACAGCTCGGTCTTTTCCCGGCCCTTCCCCTGGTGCCGCCGGCATCCCCGTGGCGCGGTAACTCCCGGGCCTCCGCCCGGCAAAGCGGCCCGGAGGGAGTGCGCGGGCCGGGAACGCTCCCTCCACAGGGCCTGAACTACCTACCATTTGGTTTCGGCGTGGGCGTAAGTCTCCTGCAGCCGGGGATTTAAGTCAACCAACTGAAATTCTGGGGATTATTGAGCATACCTGCCCCCACCCTCCTGGATTGGCGCGGGATCGATCTCGCTGGCGTGACTCGGCGCCGCGATCCTGCCGGGCGGGGCATTTAGCGGGAGGAATCGGATGGGCCCGCGGAATCCGGAGCACGCCCCCGGAAATCCTCCCGCTCCGGCTCGATCCCGTCGTGGCGGACCTCGAAGACGTCGCGATCCTTGCGGGAGTGGTGCTCGGCGTTGCCCTTGTGCGGCTCCGCCTCCGGGCCGGTTTCCTTCTCCGGGTGGACCTCGAGCTGGATCCGGGTGCGGTGGCGCTTCAGGGGAATCACCACCCTTTCCTCGGTACCCGGTTGGGGGTTGAAGTAGCGCTTCAACCAACCCGGCTGGGCATGGAAGGATTTGGGGTCGATGCCCTCGCCGTAGCGTACCGTCATGGCGAAGGTCTTCTTGCCGTCCACGTGGAGGCGGTTCTTCAGGGGCCGGGTGTAGGAAAGCAGCCGGTTGGCGGCCTCGTCCTCGCGACCAGGCCGGTTGCCGAGGAAGACCTCCTCCTCCTCCAGCGGCGGAGTCACCCCGGGGCAGGCGGGGCCGGCGATCATCCCGGTGACCGTGAAGTCCTCGATCCAGGGGAGACGGGGGTCGTGCTCTCCGTAGGACGCGTAGTCCCATTCATCTGGGTTGTTATCCATGGCCGGAGTCAATTGATATTGACGGAGGCCAGGCTTAGTAGGAGCTACGATAGTCAGGCCGTCCCTTTCCTGCCCGGGCTTTTGGTACAAGCCCCATGACGCTTCCCTGGAAATACCGATTCCAAATACGGAAGCACTTCCCCATTCCGCATTTACCGCGGAAGGAACATACTCACCATCGGCGAATATCCCAATATATCCCTCCTTTCCCTGGGGAATGGGAAGCTCTCCGGAATACTCGATGGTCTTGTAACAAGATATATCGAGATCCAGCCCTGAAATGATCCCTTTATTTTCCTCCGGGGCGGCAACGAAGTATTCATACTGGTAAAAGCCGTCCGCCCTCTTCCTGTAATCCACCTCAACCTCGGTCCTGGATATATCCTCGTCCCTATACAAAGGGTCCTTAAGTTCTGACGCATAAATATGCGACCCAAAAACAAAATTATTTGTGAAAATGAGGCCCGCCCCGGCGAGCCTGACGCGTGATGCGGACATTCCCTTCCCCCTTGTCCTGGTGCAGCTTCCTCAGGACACGCCCATAGCCCCTCCGGAGCGCAAATCCCGTAACTTTAATACGGCCTCCGCCCGTTTTCTATCAGACGGTTGAATAAGGAGCAAGGACAAAAAAACGCCGGGGCAATCGCCCCGGCGCCCGGCCGTGAGGGGAGAAACGGCCTTGCAGGGTCAGGCGGCGTGCTTGCGGCCGCACTGCTTGTTGGCGGGCACGGCCTCGTCGATCCGCTTGGGATAGGGGAGGTCGAGGTTGGCCATGATCGCCAGGAATTCGTCGTGGCTCTTGTCCATCCCCAGGCGCGGGTTGCGCTCCTTCTCCTGGCCGATGGTGGAGACATGGCGGTGGTTGTAGTCGTGGCCGGGATGGACCAGGGTCTGCTCCGGCAGCGCGAACAGCTTGTTGCGCACCGACTCGAACAGGGCCTCGGCGTCGCCGTTCTGGAAATCCGTGCGACCGCAGCCGTCGATCAGCAGCGTGTCGCCGGTCAAGACCATGTCCCCGACCACGTAGCTGTGGCTGTCGTCGGTGTGGCCCGGGGTGAAGAGGGGCTCGATGCGCACGCTGCCCACCTCGATGGGCTCGCCTTCGCGCACGCGGAAATCGGCGCAGTCCACCCCGCTTTGCTCCGGCAGGCCGACGCGGCAGCCGGTGCGCTCGCGCAGCTCGTTGTCGGCGGCCACGTGGTCGGCGTGGACGTGGGTCTCCAGGACGTACTGCAAGGTCAGGCCGTGCTCCGCCAGGACCTCCAGGTCGCGGTCCACCATGGAGGCCACCGGGTCCACGAGGACGGCCTCGCGGGTCTCCTCGTCGCCCAGCAGGTAGGTGTAGGTGGAGGTCTCGGGCTCGAAAAGCTGACGGAAGATCATGGTGCTCCCTCCTTGGTCCGGACGGCGCGGACGACTGGAGTTTTAGAGTATTAGCGCTTTCTAATCTGCTTGGAAAGCAGCGGCCGGGCAGAGTTCCCGACCTTTTCCGTCGGCCTTTCGGATGGAGGTGGGGCGGGTCGGGACCCGTTTCAAGGCCCGGCTAGTGGAAGCGGTAGCCGATGCGGAACCGCAGGCCGGTGTAGTCCACGTCCCGCCCGTCCCAGACCCCGAGCCCCTCGGCGCGGGTGAGCATGCCCATGGTGTAGAGCTCGCCGGGGCCCTGGACCCCCAGGCTGAAGCCCCAGCCAAGGCCCATGCCGTCCCGGGTGTAGCGGTCGCCGTCCACCACCTGGCGGTGCAGGCCCAGGTGGGCGCCCACGAACATGGTCCGGTACCACGCCCGCCCCTCCAGGCCCAGGATGCTGTTGCGCACGGAGGGGTCCCCGGCCAGGTCGTCGCTGGTCTCCAGGGAAAGACTGAAGAAGGGGTTCCAGGAGAAGGCGCCGTTCACCGGCACCTGGTAGTCCAGCCCGAGATTGGCCCCGTGGCTGGAGTAGTCCCGGTCGGCGGGGGAGTCGCTGAAGCGGTTGTCGTGGAAGGCCAGGCCGCCGAAGAGGCTGGGGCCGGCCACCGGCCCCGCCTGGGCGGCGGATCCGACCAGCAGCAGGATGGGCAGGACGAAGCGGGACAGGGTCCGGGCAGGGCGCATGATTCCTCCAGGGGCTGCGGTCTCGGGTACCGCGCAAACCTAGGGGATTTCCCCGATCCCTGCAATGCCCCTTGCCAGCGCCCCGCCCTTGCCCGTATCTTGGGCCTTATCTCCGGTTCACCCCCAAAATATTGGGTGTTGCAAGAGGGAACCCGGTGCGAATCCGGGACTGACGCGCAGCGGTGTTGGGGAACGAAAACCGCACGAGGTCGCCGACCTCGGGCACTGCCCTTCGGGGTGGGAAGCCGCGGCCGTAGGCTGCCCCTGAGTCCGAAGACCTGCCGGAGAGCCCCGTCCCCTGGACGGGACCCGCGAGCCTTCGCGTCGGCGTCCGGATTCCGGACCAGGGCTCCCGGGACCGGCGGGCCGCCGCGCCCCCGTGCTCCCGGCCCCGCCGCGTAGGCTCCAATCGACCGATAACGCGCTTTTGCGGCGATTGGAGACCCCATGAGCAGCCGTTCCCCCCGTCCCGGCCCCTGCGTGGGCCCCGCCCTCCCGTCCTCCCTGGACTCCGCCTCCCCGCTTCAGTTGGCCGCCGACCACCTGCGCCGCGTCCTGCGCCTGCAGGAAGGGACCGGTCCGACCGCCGAGGAGCGGATCAACCACCAGGTGCAGGACCTGCTGCAGCGGCTCCCGACCGATGCCCCGCCGGCTCCGGAGGACCTCGCCGACCAGCTGTGGGCCGCCCTGCTGGAGGCCGGCCGGCCCGCGGCGGCCCGCTTCTTCCGCCCCTACCGCGCGGGACGGGGCCCGGTCCTCTGGGTGCGGCGCGCCGACACGGGGGCGGACCCCCTGGCCCGCGAGCGCGTGGAGGCGGTGCTGGAGCGCCGTTGCCGGTCCCTGGAGGAGCCCCTCCTGGACGGTCCGCGCATCCACCGGCTCTGCCGAGCCCAGCTGCGCGACGGCATGCGCGAGGCGTCGCTGGTACGGGTGCTGGCGCTGACGAGCCCGGGGCAGGCCGCGGTGCTGGACCGCCTGTGCGGGGGCGCCTAGGGGCGACTCCGGGCGGCCACCTCCTCCCGCACGGCCGCGGCGGCCCGGGCCACCACCGCCTCCGGCGGTGGCTTCCGGACATCGGCCTCCACCCCGACCACCACCCACTCGGGCAGGACCCCCACCCGCTCGGCCAGGGCCAGGGCCTCCGCCAGCCCGAAGCCGTGGGAGGACAGAGGATCGGCGGCGGGGAGCCCATCCAGGCCGCGGAACCGGTGCAGGGTCCCCGGCGGGGCCCCGCTGCGCACGGCGTCCACCAGCACGGCGTAGCCCACGCCCTCCAGGTGGGGGAGCAGCCCCGGGCCCGGGCGGTCCAGGGCCGTAAGCCGCACCGCCGGCCAGCGCGCCTCCGCCTCCGGACGCAGCGCCTCCACCACCGCCCACCCCACCCGGTCGCCGCCGAAGGGGGAGCCGATGCCGAGCACGGCGATGCTCATCGGCGGTGGACGGTGAGGTCGAGGAAGTGCGTGGCGCAGGAGATGCAGGGGTCGTAGTTCCGGATCACCCGCTCGCCGAGGAAGCGCAGCTCGTCGTCCGGGGCGTCGAGGCCGCGGGCCTCCAGGCTGAGGCGCAGATCCTCCTCCATGCGCGCCTGGTTCTGCGCCGTGGGCGGCACGATGCGGGCCGCGGTGACGCGCCCGGCGTCGTCGGTCTCGTAGCGGTGCCACAGGACCCCCCGCGGGGCCTCGGTGGCCCCGTACCCCGTGCCCGCCCGGGGCGCGACCTCGGCGTAGGGCCGCTCCGGGACCCGGTAGTCGCCCAGCAGGCGGACCGCCTCCACCAGGGCCGCGTGGATCTCCAGGGCTCGGGCAAGCAGGGAGTGGAAGGGGTTGGTGGAGGGCAGCGCCGGTCCCGTGTCCGCCAGCAGGGCCCGGGTCGCCGCGGGCAGCACGTCGGCGTTGATATTGAGCCGGGCGAGCGGACCCACCAGGTAGGGCTCGCCGTCCAGGCGGGCGTGGAAGGCCGTGGAGTGGGGCACCTGCTCCTCGGTGACGTGGTCGGCGAATTCGGCCACGGGCACATCGAGGCCGGTGGAAGCGGCAATCCGGCCCCGGTTCATGGGGTAGTCGGCGCCGTTGCGCAGGGCCAGGCAGGGGAATTCCTGGCCGTTGTCCGGCAGATCGAATCCCGCCGCCCAGCGCGCCAGGGCCTCCGCCTCCGGAATGGCGGCCTCCAGGCGGCCCCGCAGGTCGGCGACGTCTGCGGCCTTCGGCGCGTGGTGGAAACCGCCCACCCGGGCCCCCACGGGGTGCACCGCCCGCGCCCCGAACAGGGCCATGAGCTCGTTGCCCAGGGCCTGCAGGCGCATGCCGCGGCGTACCTCCCCCGGGTAGTCGGCGGCCATGGCCAGGGCGCTGTCGTAGCCGAAGAAGTCCGGCAGGGCCAGCAGGTGGATATGCAGGGCGTGGCTCTGGATCCATTCCCCGCAGTAGAAGACCCGGCGCATGGCGCGCACCCAGTCACCGGGCTCCACGCCGAAGATGGACTCCAGGGCCTGCACCGCACTCATCTGGTAGGCCACCGGGCAGATGCCGCAGATGCGCGCCACCGCATCCGCCACCTCGTGGTAGCCCCGCCCCTCCAGGAAGCGCTCGAACATGCGCGGCGGCTCGAAGATGCGGAGCTTGAGGTCCGTGATTCGGCCGCCCGCCGCGTGCACCTCCAGGGCGCCCTCCCCTTCCACCCGGGAGAGCACCGGCACGTCGATATCGATGCGGCGGGTCTGGTCGCTCACGGGCCTCTCCCGCCGCCACCGCCCCAGCGCAGGCCGGCGCCGTGCAGGGGCTCCCGGTGGCTGTGGATGAAATGGAAGCGCCGGGCCACGTCCTCGCGCATCAGCCCCAGGCCCTCGAAGCGCCGCCCGAGGGCATCGGGATTGGGGTTCTCCGCCGGCCCGTAGCAGCCGTAGCAGTCGCGGCCGAAGGCAGGGCACAGGGCGCCGCAGCCGGTGACGGTCACCGGCCCCAGGCAGGGCTGGCCCCGGCTCACCAGGACGCAGACATGCCCCGCCCGCTTGCACTCCATGCAAACCTTGTCCCGCTCCGGAACCGGATCCACCCCCCAGAGCAGGGCCCGTACCGCGGCGAGCACCTGGCGCCCGTTCACCGGGCAGCCCCACAGCTGGTAGTCCACCGTTACGTTGTCGGCGATGCCGGTGGAGGTGGCCAGGCTCTCCACGTACTCCGGGGAGGGGTAGACGTCCGCCAGCCACTGCTTGCCGTCGTGGAGGTTGCGCAGGGCCTGGATGCCGCCGGAGGTGGCGCAGGCGCCGATGGGCACCAGGTAGCGGGTGTTGGCCCGGATCCTCTTGATCCGCTCCGCCTCCCCGGGCGTGGAGATGCTGCCCTCCACGAAGGCGATGTCGGTCTCCGCCTCGGGGTCCACCGGTCCGGCCTCGGCGAAGTGGACGAAGTCCACCAGCTCGGCGAGTCGCACCAGATCCTCGCCGAGATCCAGGAAGGCCAGCTGGCAGCCGTCGCAGGAGCTGAACTTGTGCACGGCCACCCGGGGCTTGGCTTCATCACCCGCCTTTCCCATTCCCATTTCTCCCAGGGTTTAGGGTGTAGGTTGGCGCTCCCTTCCAGCCACAGTACGGAACGCCGGCCTGCCAGGGAATCCCTGCGGCCCCGTGGCTTGCCGTCTAGCGTTATATCTGCTCGAATATAACGAAAGCGCGTCCCCGGAGCAGCGCCCCGTGCCCCCATCGTTCCCCACCCATCCCGCCGGCCGTCTTTGGCTCGAGAAGGAGGATCAGGGCTTCCTCGGCCAGGGCCGCGCGGAGCTGCTGGAGCGCATCGACGAGCTGGGCTCCATGGCCAAGGCGGCGCGGGCCATGGGCATGGGCTACAAACGGGCCTGGGACATGGTGGAGGCCATGAACAACCTGGCCGATGCGCCCCTGGTGGAGCGCGTCACCGGGGGCCGGGGCGGCGGCGGAACCCGCCTGACCGAGCACGGGCGGCGGATGATCGAGGAGTTCCGGGCCGCTGAGGCCGCCTACACCCGGTTCCTGGAGATGCTGGCGGCCGAGTCCGGCGACCCGGAGCGGCTGCGGGCCCTGATGGGGAGGTTGGCCATGCGGACGAGCGCGCGGAACCAGTGGTGGGGCCGGATAACGGACATCCAGTCCGGCTCCGTGAATACGGAAGTGGTGCTGCGCCTGGGCGGCGGCGAGCCGCTGGTGGCGGTGATCACCAACCAAAGCGTCCGGGAGCTGGCCCTGGCCGAGGGTACCGAGGTGCTGGCCCTGGTGAAGGCCACCCACATCATCCTGACCGGAGAGGATGCGGGGCTGCGAACCAGCGCGCGCAACCGGCTGTGCGGGACCGTGGAGCGGATCGATCAAGGCGAGGTGGAGGCCGGGATTACCCTCCGGCTGGGCGGCGGCAACACGGTTACCGGGGTGGTCACCAACGAAAGCGTCGCCACCCTGGGCCTGGCCGAGGGTGGAGCGGCCTGCGCCCTGATCAAGGCCTCCCACGTGATCCTGGCGGTGAACGGCTGAAAACCCGAACCGCCAAGGACGCCATGACCGCCAAGAAAGGCAAGAATGAAAGGGCTGCGATGACCCAGCTTGCTCCCTTCCATAAGCCACCCTCTAGCAGGGCCCAACCGCGGCGCAGGTCTCGCCTGGTCCGTTTTCTTGGCGTCCTTGGCGTTTCGATAGTCGGTGGTCTGCTCCCCGCCCACGCCGCCGAGGTGCGGGTGGCGGTGGCCTCCAACTTCACGGCGGCTATCAAGGCCCTGGAGCCCCGATTCGAGGAGGCCACCGGCCACGACCTGCGCATCAGCACGGGCTCCACCGGCAAGCTCTACGCCCAGATCCGCAACGGCGCCCCCTTCGACGCCTTCCTCGCCGCCGACGCCCGCCGCCCGCGCCTTCTGGAGGAGAAGGGCGCGGCGGTGACCGGCTCCCGCTTCACCTACGCGGTGGGCCGGCTGGTGCTGTGGAGCCCGGATCCGGACCGGGTCCGCGGCAAGACCACCCTGGCCGCGGGGGACTTCCGCCACCTGGCCATGGCCAATCCCCGCACCGCCCCCTACGGCCTCGCCGCCCGGCAGGCCCTGCGGTCCCTGGACCTCTGGAAGGACCTGCGCCCGCGGGTGGTGCGTGGCGAGAACATCGCCCAGGCCCACCAGTACGCCGCCAGCGGGGCCGCGGAGCTGGGCCTCGTGGCGTTGGCGCAGGTCAGCGGGCCGGAGGCCCCGGGGGAAGGCTCCCGTTGGGTGGTCTCCGGCGATCTGCATGAGCCCATCCGTCAGCAGGCGGTGCTCTTGGAACAGGGCGCGCGGAACGCGGCGGCGCGGGCCTTCCTGGATTTCCTCCAGGGGCCCGAGGCCCGGGAGATCCTCGCCGACTTCGGCTACGACCCGGGGGCCTGAGCGGCCATGCTGGAGTCCGCCGACCTGACGGCGCTGGTCACCACCCTCAAGCTGGCCGGCATCACCACCGCCATCCTCCTGCTGATCGGCACGCCCCTGGCGTGGTGGCTAGGCCGCACCCGGGCCCGCCTCAAGCCCGCCATCGAGGCGGTGGTGGCCCTGCCTCTGGTGCTTCCGCCCACGGTGCTCGGCTTCTACTTCCTGGTCGCGCTGGGCCCGCAGGGCCTCATCGGCGGCCCCCTGGAGGCCCTGGGGATCGGCGCCCTGGCCTTCACCTTCGAGGGGCTGGTGGTGGCCTCGCTGGTTTACAGCCTGCCCTTCGTGGTCCAGCCCCTGCAGGACGCCTTCGCGGGCCTCGACCGCCGAGTGCAGGAGGCGTCGGCCACCCTGGGCGCCGGGCCGCTGGACCGCTTCTTTACCGTCACCCTGCCCCTGGCCCGCCGGGGCTTCCTCACCGCCACCACCCTCGGCTTCGCCCACACCCTCGGGGAGTTCGGCGTGGTGCTCATGGTGGGCGGCAACATCCCCGGCGAAACGCGGGTGGCCTCCATCGCCATCTACGACCACGTGGAATCCCTGGCCTACGGGCAGGCCCACCTGCTGTCGGGGATCCTGCTGGTGTTCTCCTTCCTGCTGCTGCTGGCGGTCTACACCCTCAACCGCCGCTACCAGGTGGTGGGACTGTGAGCCGGCCCGCGCGCCCGGGAAGGAGCGAACCATGACCGAGGCCGCCCTGAAGGCCCGCTTTGCCCTGGACCGCCCCGACTTCCACCTGGAGGCGGCCTTCGAGGCCCCGCCCGGGGGGGTGACGGCGCTGTTCGGCCCGTCCGGATCGGGCAAGACCACGCTGCTGCGCTGCGTGGCCGGTCTGGAGCGGGCCCCGGAGGGCTACCTGGAGGTGGGCGGTACGGTGTGGCAGGACGAGGACGCGGGCCTCTTCCGCCCGCCCCATCGCCGGGGGGTGGGTTACGTGTTCCAGGAGGCCGCCCTGCTCCCCCATCGCACGGTGACCGGCAACTTGGCCTACGGCTATCGGCGCGCCCGGGGCCCGCGCCGGCTCGCCTGGGGGGAGGTGATCGACCTGCTGGGCCTGGAGCCACTCCTGGAGCGGCGGCCCGCCGGGCTTTCGGGCGGCGAGCGCCAGCGGGTGGCCATCGGCCGCGCCCTGCTCGCCGGGCCCAACCTGCTCCTCCTTGACGAGCCCCTATCGGCCCTGGACCGGGCGGCCAAGGCGGAGATCCTGCCCTACCTGGAGCGGCTGCGGGACCGCCTGGCGCTGCCCGTGCTCCTGGTCAGCCACGCCGTGGACGAGGTGGCCCGCCTCGCCGACCACCTGGTGCTCCTGGAAGCCGGGCACGTCCAGGGCACCGGTCCCCTGGCGGAGATGGCCACCCGGCTCGACCTGCCCCTGGCCCACGGCGAGCCCGCCGAGGCGGTGGTGGAGGCCCGGGTGGCCGGCCACGAGCCCGGGTATGGACTTACCAGCTTGAGCTTCCCCGGGGGCCGGCTGAGCGTCCCGGCCCTCGACCGCCCGCCGGACGCCCCGGTGCGCGTGCGTATCCGCGCCCGGGACGTCAGCCTGACCCGCCAGCCGCCGCGGGAGACCTCCATCCTCAACGTGCTCACCGCCCGGGTGGCGGACATGCGGGAGGAGGGCGCCGAGGGGGTCATGGTCCGCCTGGAGGCCGGGGGCGCGCCCCTGCTGGCCCGGATCACCCGCAAGTCCCGGGACGCCCTAGGCCTGGAGCCGGGCATGGAGGTCTTCGCCCAGATCAAGGGGATCGCCCTGGCCGACTGAGCTCGGCGGCCTACACCGCCCCCGCGGGCTCCCGCCGGACGCGTCCGTAGGCCCGGGCGGCCACGCTCAGGACCAGCAGGGCCGCCACCAGGACCGGGCCGAAGGGCTGGTCGAGCACAAGGGCGGCGACAAAGGCGCCCAGGTAGGCGGCCAGCCCCAGGGACGCGCTTACCGCCAGCCCGGCCCGCCACCCCGGGGCCAGGCCGAAGGCCGCCCAGGCCGGCAGGAAGGCCAGGGCGAAGGCGCCCATGAGGCCCACGGTGGCCGTGCCCAGGGCCATGCCCGCCGCCACCAGCAGGTCGAAGGCCAGGTGCCAGCGCCAGGCGGGCAACTGGTTGGCCCGCTCGTGCTCCGGGAAGAAGCGGGCGCGGAGCAGGCGCGGCATGAGCCAGGGCAGCGCCGCCAGGGTGAGCCCGGCGAACAGGGCCAGGCCCGCCAGCTCCGGCCAGCCGGCGAAGTAGAGCTGGCCGTCCACCATGGCGTGGGCCAGGGACTCGCCCAGGGCGGTGTTGGCGGCCAGCACCAGGGTAGCGCTCCAGCCCAGCAGGATCATGAGCGCGTAGGCGGTGTTGCCGTGGGCCCCGGCGAGGCCCTTGAACAGGGCCCCCACTCCGGCGGTCAGCGGCCCGCCGGCAATGGCCGGGATCCCCAGCCCCAGGCCGCCCAGGGCCCCGGCGGCGGACAGGTGCGCCAGGCCCAGGGCGGCCAGCCACTCCTCGCGCAGGCGCAGCAGGTTGCCCAGCAGGGGCAGGGTGAGGGCCGCTAGCAGGCCCGCAGCGAAGGGCAGCCGGAACAGCGGGTCGGTAAGCGCCTCCAGCGGGCTCATGCCCCCACCTCCAGGTGCCGGGTGGCGACCCGCTCCAGGAAGGGGGCCTCGTGGCTCACCACCAGCACCGCCTCCCCCGCCGCGCGGGCCCCCAGCAGCTCCACCAGCAGGTCGATTCCCTCCGGGTCCAGGTTGTTGGAGGGCTCGTCCAACAGGACCAGGCGGGCCCCGCTCGCCAGGCAGGCCCAGATGGTAAGCAGCTGCAGCTGGCCGCCGGAGAGGCGGTCCAGACGCTGCTCCAGCCAGGGCCGCAGGCGCTCCGGGGGCCTGCGGTCGTCGGCCTGCATGACCGCCAATAGCTCCCGGCCCTTCACCGGCATCTCCGCCAGGCGGGCCGGGCGCTGGGCCTGGTAGGCCAGGCGCAGGTCCGGGGGCCGCTCCAGGCGACCGCGGTGCACCCGCGCCGCCCCGGCAATGGCCTTGAGCAGGGTGGACTTGCCGGCGCCGTTGGGGCCCCACACGCCCACCACGTCGCCGGGCCGCACCCGGAAGGACAGGGGGCCGAGCACGGGTCGCTCATAGCCCACCACCGCCTCCTCGGCGGTTACCAGCGGGGCGGTTCCGCGTTCCCCGGGAGCGGGACCATTCCCCGTCCCCTCCGGATGTTGGACGGTCGCTCGGGCCATGGCTCCCTCACTCCCCTTTCCGCCGCGGGGCGGCGACGGCTTCCACGTAGTCCTCGATGAGAGCGAAGTAGTCCTCGTCGGTGGCGCCCAGCGGGGGATCGAGCGGCAGGGCGGCCGTCGCCCAGCCCGTAGCGCCCGCCACCTTCTCCACCGGGCCGCTTGGGTGGAAGGGATGGCGGATAACCACCCCCGGCCCAGAGCCCTTCAGCGCGGCGATCAGCTCCCGCAGGTGGGAGCCCGAGGGCGGCACCCCGGGTTTGGACTCCAGGTACCCGCGGATGGGCACCTCCAGCCGCTCCAGGAGGTAACGGATGTCCTTGTGGAAGCCCACCACGCCCGGACTGTCGGCCACCCGTTCCTCCCAAGCTGGAAGGCGCTGCTCCACCTCCTGCGCGAATGCGGCGGCCCGCTCCCCGAAGGCCGCCGCGTGGCCGGGCTCCAGCTCCGCCAGGCGGTCGGCCAGGGCCTCGGCCACCGCCGCCATGCGCACGGGATCCAGGTTCACGTGGGGGTCGCCGGCGGGGTGGACGTCGCCCCCAGAGCGGTCCGCCCGCCCCCCGGCATCCAGGAGCTCCACCTGCGCGGCGGCCTCGAAGTAGCCCGGACGGCCCGGCCGGATGGACGGGTTGGCGGCGTTGCGGATGGCGGCGGGCAGCCAGCCCACCTCCAGCTCGGCCCCCACCGCCACCACCAGGTCCGCGCTGCGCAGGTCCCGGATCATGGAGGGCTTGGCCTGCAGGTAGTGGGTGTCCCGGTCCGGGGGCGCCAGGGTGGTCACGGAGACCGCATCGCCGCCCACCGTGCGGGCGAGCATGGCCATGGAGGTGGTGGTGGCGGCCACCCGTGTCTCCGCCATGACGGGCAAGGCGGCGGCCAGGGTCAAAATGATGGTCAGAAAAACGCGGATCATGGTCGCCTCCTTGCTAGAAGTCGTGGGCGCCGTGCTGGCCCAGGCTCAGGATGTAGCGCAGGAAGAACTGATTGGCCGTCTCGGTGCCGTGGTCGGTGGCAATCTCCGGCCGGGACCACTGGGCCTGGAGCCGGGAGAAGTGGCTGGGGCTCCAGGTGACATTGGCCGAGATCCGCTCGGAGCGGTCCCAGTGGGTGGCGGTCCCCGGACCCTCCCGCTTGTTGGTCAGGCCCACCATGTCGTAGCGGGCGCCCGCCCGCCAGTTGGCGGCGAAGCCATAGCGGCCCTGAACGTAGAAGCCGTCCTCGGTGAATTCCCGCCGGTCGCCCTCCACGGACGGATCCTCCGCGTGGTAGGCCACCTCCAGGTCCTTCACGGCGTAGAGGTACTCGGCCTGGAGCTTGATGTCGCCCTTGCCGTACTGATCGGGCGCGTCGTAGGCGTAGACCCAGTCCGTGCCCACCACCCAGGACTGCCCGTTGGTGACGTGGACCGGGAGCGTCTCGCCGCCGTGGATCTCCTGATGGTCCGTGGCGTAAACGCCGAACAGCCCCGCCTGCAGCTCGTGGGAGTAGCCCAGGTCGGGCGCCACCTTGGCGAAGGCGGTGAACAGCCGCGGTCCCTCGTCGGGGTCCCGGTAGGGGTCCAGGGTGCCCCCGGTGACATGACCTTCTTCCTCCAGGCCGTGGATGGCCTCCTCTCCGGCGAACCGGCCCACAACCTCCTGGTCGCCCTGCAGGGCCTCCACGCCGAAGTGGGTGTAGACCGGCGTGGCCGGGGTCCAGGTGAGCTGGACGCCGGAATCCATGAGGCCGTGGGGGCCGAGCAGGTGCTGGTAGGGCAGGTTCTGCTCGATAAACTCCCACTGGTGGCGGTGCTTCTCGTTGTGGTAGCCGATGCCGGAGAGGAACTGGCCGCCCTTCACCCGGAGCCCGGCGGGCAGCGCGGTTGTGGTGAAGTAGGCCTCCTCCAGGCCGACTTCTCCGCTGTCCTCGATCACCGCCTGCACGAAGGCGTCGAAATAGGGATCGACGCTGGCGGAGAACAGCAGCTCCGTGGGCTTGAGGTTGAAGCCCGGCTCGTCGCCGCCATGGGCGTGGCCGTGGTCGTGGCCCGCCCCGCCGTGGGCGGCGTTGATGCCCTCGGCTAGGCCGGGCAGACCGGCGCCCTCGCCGTCGGCGTCGTCCCAGTAGGCGTTGCCTTCGAGGATCACGGAGATATCGGGGTTGAAGCGGTTGCCGGAGGTGACCTCGGCGGAGCTGGAGCCGGCGGCTCCGGCCCCCGGGTACGGGGCGGTCTGCCCAAAGGCGGTCTCACCCGCGCCCACGACGAGGGCGATGCCCGCCAGCCAAGCGGTGCGTTGCATGGGAAAACCCTTTCCAAAGCGATGGCCGTCGCCGCGCGGTACCGGTCACGGGTCGCCGGCGGTGCCGGGTCCCCGGAGGATCCACGCGCGGTTTGCGCAAACGGTGCTGTGAACGGAAAGGGTCAGGCGGGAGGGTCGCGGGCGGCCGCCGCCCGGAGGGCGGTCTCGGGCGGCACGGACTCCGGGCCGAGCACCGGCGTAACCGCCACGGTATCCGGCAGGAAGGGAGCGCTGTGGGCGGACGCCGCCGCGCTCTCGGAGACCACGCACAGCTCGCACACCGGCTCGCCGTCGGCGAGGGCGTGCTCCACGGCATGGGACTGCAGCCCCACCTGGCCCAGGAACAGGGCCAGCAGCAGGGCCAGCAGGCGCCAGCGCCGTGCGGCGGCGTGGGCCAGATGCCGGTAGCTTGCAGGGGTGCGACGGGTCATGAAGCGCTCGGCCTTGCGGGGGGAGACGGCGCACCGGGGTCCGGAGGGTCTCCCTTCCAGGGACAACAGGTAAGCCATCAAGTTACGGCACTCGGGGACGTACCGCAAACCCGGCCAAGGGCCCGACTAGAGGAAGTCGCCCCCGAAGTGGCCGAGGTCGAGGCTGTATCGGAGCATGAAGCGGCTCTCCGAGCTCCGGGGGCCGGGGCGCTCGCCGGCGTCCCGGGTCAGGCGGGCCCGTAGGGTGGAATGCTCCGTGGGGGACCAGGTGCTCTCCAGTGCCAGGTGGGTGGCCGTCTGGTCCCTGCCCTCCGTCCGCAGGCCGCTCACCAGCCCCACCAGGTCGAAGCGGACATCGGCGTTCACCTCGGGGCTGAATCCGTAACGCGCCTGCAGGGAATAGGCCTCCTCGGTGCGCCGCCGGTCCTCCCCCACGAGCCCCGGCTCGTCGGCGTGGTAGGCCACCTCGAGGTCCTTCTCCGCGTGGAGGTACTCGGCACTGAGCTTGAGGCGGCCGTCGCCGAAGGCGGTGGGGGTGTTCCGGCTATAGACCCAGCTGGTACCGGCCATCCAGTAGCTGCCCTGCTGCAGCTCCGGAGAGCCCGCGTACCGGAGCTCCTGTCGGTCGCTGTCCAGGATGCCGAAAACGCTGCCCTGGAGCCGGTGCGGGCCGCCCAGCGGGGGCGCCGCCTCCGCGAAGGCCGTATAGAGCCGAGGACCGTCCGAGGCCTCCCCGTAGCGGCCCACCGCCTGCCGACCCAGCCCCGCACCCGCCAAGACCTCCTTGCCGTCGAAACGGTTGAGCTGGCCGCTCTCGCCCTGGAAGGCCTCCACCCCCAGCCGGAGGTGGTAGCTGGCTTCCGCCTTCCAGGTGAGCTGCAGGCCGGTGTCCCTGAGATGGAAGGGCTTTTTCAGGAACCCGTAGGGCACGTGGCCCTGGGTGTATCCCCATTGGGCGGGGTGCTCGCGGTGGGGATAGCCGATGTCCGAGTAGAAGCGCCCCGCCTTCCACCGCACACCCGAGGGTCGCAGCGGGCGCTCCAGGAAGGCCTGCTCGAGACGCACCTCGCCGTCCGGCCCCATGGCGCCCTTGATCAGGGCCTTCAGGTCGGGGTCCGGGGAGGCGGAGAAGATCAGGTCCCGGGGCTGCAGGTTGAAGCCGGGATCGGCGACGGCCTGGTAACCCGGTCCGCCCTCCGCGCCCCCGATGCCCTTCAGGGGCTGCGCCGGGCCCGGCTCCAGCGCGGGCGCGGCGTTCCCCACCTGGGCGGACAGGAGGAGGCCGGCGAACAGGCCGGTAAGGCGCGTAAGCCGCTTGAGGCGGACGGATAGGGAGGACTGGAGGTAGGCTGCCATCGGCTCCGGGGTAAATCCCTAGATATATTCCCGCAAGATATTGGGGTATTCCCGTAGGGATCCGGATTATGGCACTCCAGGCAGTGTAGGGGAAGGCCCTACCATCCACCTATCCGAGAAAATAACTCCTTTTAAGCGGCAGTCGTGGGGTAGTGAGTGCAAACACCTGGGAAGCAAAGGGAAAACGCCCGAACGGGCGAGGAACATCCAGATTGATTCCCATTAGGAATCACTCCAGGGGAGGAGCCAGGTCATTGGGAGGGAGTTCGAGGGGGGATGCCGTGGCGAGGCCGGACGGCTCCGGGACCAACGCTGTGTGGGTCACGGGGTGCTAGCAGGAGGGATGAAGGGGGAACGAGCCGTACGTCCGCGGGACCGTGGTTCGGCCGCGGCGCAGGCGGTCAGAATGCGGGCACCAGGGAAGGCGAAGGGAGAAGAAGCGCGTGGGCGACCACGCCAGGGCGATGCCCATGGGGGAGCATGCCGCGGGGAGGGTTGGCAGAAAAAAGGAATGCCGGCGGGGGATCCCCGCCGGCACCCGCCGACGGCCTAGTGGTCGTGGCCGCCGGGGCCGTGCACGTGGCCGTGGTCGAGCTCCTCCTGGGAGGCGTCGCGCACGTCCACCACGTTCACGTCGAAGTTCAGGGTGACGCCCGCGAGGGGATGGTTCCCGTCCACGGTGACCTCCTGATCGCCGGCTTCCAGCACGGTGAGGATCCGCACGCCCTCATCGGTCTCCGCCTGGAACTGCATGCCGGGCTCGATCTGCTCGGCCCCTTCGAACTGCTCGCGGGGGATCTGCATGACCATGGAGTCGTCCCGCTCGCCGTAGCCTTCCTCGGGGGTGATGGTGACCGAGACGTCCTCGCCGGGGCCCTTGCCCTCCAGGGCGGTCTCCAGGCCGGGGATGATCTGGCCGATACCGTGGATGTAGGCCAGCGGCTCGCGGCCCTCGGAGGTGTCGATTACCTGGTCGTCGGCGTCCTTCAGGGTGTAGTCGATGGAGACGACCCGGTTTTTGGCAGCCTGCATGATCGGTTCCTTCTGCTGAAAAATGATTCAGGCGGCGGCGTGAAAACGGACCGCTGCGCCTGAGAAAAGCACTTGACTCCCCACGATAACTCACCCGGGGGCCCGGGACCAACCGCGGGGGCTATAACCCCGGGATGGCGAGGAGGGAACCCACCTGGCTGTAGGCAAACACCGGCCCGTCGTGGCAGACGAAATAGGGCCCGAGCTGGCAATGGCCGCAGCGCCCGTTGCCGCAGTGGTGGTTGCGCTCCAGGCTCAACCAGAGGTCGTCCGCGGGAAAGCCCCGCGCCACCAGCTCCCGCGCCCCCGCCCGCATCATGGGCTCGGGTCCGCACATCATGACCGCGGTCCGCCCCGGGCGCAGGCGCACCCGGTCGAAGAGCTCGGTGACCAGGCCCACGTGCCCGGGCCAGTTCTCCCCCGGCACGTCCGCCGCCAGGCCCACCTCCGTGTCGGGATCCCGGGCCCAGGCCTCGTAGCGGGGCCGCCAGATGAGGTCGGCGCCGTGCTTGACCCCCTGCAGGATGGTGAGGCGGCCGAAGCGGGACCGGCGGGCCATGATGTACTCGATCACCGACACCACCGGGGCGCAGCCCAGGCCGCCGGTGACCACCAGCACGTCCCGGCCCTCCGAGCGGTCCAGGGGCCAGCCGCGGCCGAAGGGCCCGCGGAGCCCGAGGCGGTCGCCCTCGTCGAGGGCCACCAGGGGGTTGGTCACCCGCCCCACCCGCCGGATGGTGTGCCCGATCCGCTCCGGATCCCCGGGGTCGGAGCTTATGGAGATGGCCACCTCCCCCACCCCGAAAACGCCAAGCATGTTGAACTGGCCCGGCTGGAAGCCGTATTGCCGCCGCGCCTCGGGGTCGGTGAGGCGCAGGCGAAGGGTGACAATGCCGGGGCTCTCCTCCACCCGCTCCGCCACCTCCGCCTCCCGGGGGAGCCACGCCCCGCCCCTACGCACCACCCGGCTCCTCGCCCAGCGCGGCCACTTCCTCGGTGAGGTCGATCCCGGTGGGGCACCAGGTGATGCAGCGGCCGCAGCCCACGCAGCCGCTGCGGCCGAACTGGTCGTGCCAGCCGCCCAGCTTGTGGGTGAGCCATTGTCGGTAGCGGTTGGCGGTGGTGGCCCGCACCACGATGCCGTGGATGTAGCTGTGGCCGCTGGTGAAGCAGGAGTCCCACTGGCGGACCTGGTCGCTTACCTCCCCCTCCAGGTCGGGAACCGTCTCCTGGCTGTGGCAGAAGCAGGTGGGGCAGACGTTGGTGCAGTTGCCGCAGGACAGGCAGCGCTCGGCCACCTCCTCCCAGCGCGGATGCTCCTGGCGCCCGAACAGGAAGTCCCGCAGGTTGCGGGACGGCAGGGACCGCTTCTGGGCCTGCGCGGCGGCCTCGATCTCGGCGTCGGCCCGCCGGTTCCGCTCCTCGCCCGCCTCCTCGGTGGGCAGGGCCGCCAGAATGTCCGCCCCGGCCGGGCCCCCGGCCGCCACCAGGAACCCTTCGTCCAGCTCCGAGAGCACCAGATCAAAGCTGTGCTCGGCCCGCGGGCCGTCGCCGGTGGAGGCGCAGAAGCAGGTGTCCGCGGGGTGGGTGCAGTTCACGGCCACCAGGAACAGGCGCTCGCGGCGCGCCTTATAGAAGGGATCCGGCTCGCCTTCCAGGAAGTGGCGGTCCTGAAGGGCCAGCCCCGCCAGGTCGCAGGCGCGCGCGCCGATCACCGCCAGGGGGCCCACCTCCGGCTCCGGGGCCTCGAAGCGCAGGCCCCCACCCTCCCGACGCGCCCGCCACAGGGTCTCCCGGGGGACGAAGGTGAGCGGCTTGAGGGCGGTGGGGCCGTTGGCCCAGGCGAAATGGCGCCCCGTGCCCTCCTCCAGGCGGTAGGAGCCCGGAGCCTGGCGGTCGCGCAGGCCGAAGCAGAGGTCGGCGGCCCGTTCCACCTCCTCCATGACGATGGCCCCCTCCCGGACCCGCGGCCCCAGGCAGCGGTAGCCGGCGTCCCGCAGGGCTTCCACCAGGGCGGGAAAGCGGTCGCGGGGCAGAAAACGGTCGGCCATGGGGGCATCCTCCAGACGGTCCTCCACCCTTTGTAACCCGTCTCGTCGCCCACCTGCCAACAACAAAGGGCCCGCCGCGAGCCGGCGGGCCCTTTGTTCTCCAGGATCCAGAGCGCCTAGAAGTCGATGTTCTTGTCGGCCGCCAGGGCGGCGCCCACGAAGTCGCCCATGCCCTGGTAGGAAGCGGTGGAAACCCAGTTGTCCTCGGTAACGCCCCGGGCGGCGCCGCAGGCCTTGCAGACCCAGAAGGGCACGCCCTTGTCCACCAGGGCCTCCACGGCGTCCTTCATGGCCGGCATGTTCACCCCCTGGACGTGGGGATAGACATGCTTGTTGGCGAGCACGGCCCCCTCGCCCTGCAGCCACAGGGTCACGTCGTGGCCCTGGTCCGCGGCGGCCTTGGCGGCCAGCACGCCGAGGGTGGCCTGGGTCGGGTCATCGGTGCCGTGGGTAACGGAAACGACCACTTTCATGGTGAACAGACCTCGCTTTAGCTGGGGGAAATTGCAGGCTCAGGGAAGCTCCCCGCACGGCGGGGAAATCGAAATTCTAACGCAATTCGGGGGGAGAACGGGCCACCCCGCGCATTCAGGAGGTCCCCGAAGAAGAAAGGGCGCCCCCGGAGGGGCGCCCTTTTCCTGCTACGAAGGCTCGGACCGGGTCTTCAGGCGCCCTGGCCGAGCTCCGCGCCGTTCACCTCGTGGCCGTAGATGCACTCGTGCTGGTGCCAGGCCTCCTCGGTGTCGGTGATGGTGCCCTCGAAGCGGGGATCCTGCGGGCGCTCGTGGCTGTTGATGTAGGCGGCCACGTCCCAGGCTTCCTGGTCGCTCAGGGCGCCCTCCAGCTTGGACGGATCGGCCTTGCCCAGGGGCATGTTGTACTTGATGAACGCCGCGGCGGTGTTCACCCGGTGCATGCCGGCGCCCCAGTTGTAGGCCTTGGGGCCCCACAGGGCGGGGAATATCTGCTCACCGGACTCGGAGAACTCGCCCTGGCCGTCGGCGCCGTGGCAGATGGCGCACTGCGCGTCGTACACCTGCTCGCCGCGCTCAACGCTGTAGCCGTCCTCGGGCATGGGCACGTCTTTGTAGCCCCGGCCCGGCAGGTTCTCGCCCACCGGGGCGCCCTGGGCCTGCCAGAACATGTAGGCCTGCATGTCCTTGAGGACCTGGCTATCCGGCTCGGGCGGCCCGCCGGCCTCGGAGTCCCCGGCGTTCATGGAGTAGGTGAAGCAGCCGCGGATGCGCTCATCCATGGTGTTCACATGGTCGTTCTTGCCCCGGTACTTGGGGTAGACGGGCCAGGCGCCCCACAGCGGCGCGGAGTTGGCCACCGTGCCGTTGCCGACGTGGCAGTTGGAGCAGTTCTGGCCGTTGCCCACGTACTCGCCCGCGTATTCCAGGGTATTGTTGAAGGCCTTCATGCCGCGGCGCACCGCCTCGCCGAACTGGTCGTCGGGGATGTCGGCGATGGCGGGCGGCTGGTGGTACCCCTCCTCGCCGGCGGCGGGAGCTTGTTCCAGCTCCACCTGGGCGTCCAGGTTGTCCTCGGCCGCGGCCGGGCCGGTCATCAGGAACGCCGCCAGCAGGCCCGCGCCCACCAGACCGGACTGGTTCCGCACCTTTCGGGTCCTATCCATTGCTGTTCTCTCCTTGCCTGGCTGCCGGTTATTCCTGGGAGCCCGGGGCGGGAAGGGAGGCGAAATACGCCGCCGCCGCCTCGGCTTCCTCGTCGGTCATGCGCTCCGCCACTTCGGCCATCAGCCGGTTGGGGTCGTTGGAGCGCTGGCCGGACTGCCAGGCCTCGATCTGGCTGGTGATGTAGCCGGCGTGCTGCCCGGCGATGGTGGGGAAGGCCTCGCCGACGCCGCGGCCGTCGGGGCCGTGGCAGCTGGTGCAGGCGGGCACGCCCTTGTCCCACATGCCCCGCTCGGCGATGGCCTCGCCCCGCGCTAGCACATCCTCGGAGGCGTCGGTGCCCTGCCCGGCGCTCTCGGGGGCCGGCATATCGCCGTAGTACCCGGCCACCGCCTCGATCTCCTCGGCGGACAGCCCCTGGGCGATGGGGTTCATGACCGGCTGGTTCCGGGCGTCGGACTGGAAGTCCTCCAGCTGCTTGGCGAGGTAGGCGGCGTCGAGGCCAGCCAGTCGGGGGAAGCCGGCGGCGGCGTTGCCGCTGCCGTCGGCGCCGTGGCAGGACACGCAGGCTTGGGCACCCTGGTCATTGCCCTGCTGGGCGAGGGTCTCGCCCAGGTCACTGGCCAGGACGCCCCACGGAAGGGTAAGCAGGCCCAGGCCCGTGAGGGCCTTGCCGGCGTAGGATTTGGCCATGGTTGAAACTCCTTCTGGTGGACCCCGAGAGCCCGTGGTTACGGGATCCTTGGGGAACGCTTTCGCGCCCGGCACGTCTGGAACCGGGCCAAAAGGCGCGACATTATATTTTTATTTAATAATATTTCCATACCCTATCTAAGACTCGTTCAGCCGCCAGTCGTAGGGCAGATAGCGTAACCGGATGGAATCCGCCCGTTTTTCCAGCCACGCCCCCAGCTCGCGATCGAACAGGCGCCGGGCGATGTACCGGACCAGCTCCGGGTCCTCCGCGGGGAAGTCGTGCCGGTACCACCAGAAGAGGCGGGACACCCCCACCGTCTCCCGCCCCGGTTGTACCCGGGTGGTGGCGTTCAGGAAGATCTTGGCCGCCGTCTCCAGGTGCCCATCAAGGCCCTCGGCCTCGAACACCTCCACCGGCGGACACGACCGGCTGCCGCACACCAGGGCGAAATGGACGCGGAAATCGGGCTCCCACACGGCCAGCTCCCGGCGGGGATCGCGCGGTCCGAAGGACCGCCGCAGGCGCCAGGGGGCCCGGCGGTTGCCCCGCAGGATGCCGTGCTCGATCTCGTTGGGGGTGAAGGTGTGCCCGCCCACCTGGTAGCGCACCCCGCGGAAGAACCAGGGCACCTCGCGGATGGTGTCCCGGATCCCCAGCTCGATGACGCCGTGGATGACGATGGCGTTGTAGACGTTGATCCAGAAGGCCATGCGCTCGGCGTCGGTGGCAAGGCTGCCTGGGTCATAGGCGGCCAGATCCGCGGCCACCTCGCGGAAACGGCGGTAGTAGCCGGACCCCCGGACCAGGTGGTAATCCACCCGCTGGCGGTGGCCGTCGTAGAAGTGGCCGCGCAGGGTGTTCACCGCCCGCTTCACCTCCTCCGCCGGATTCTCGCGCGGCGGTCCCACCGGGCTTTCCGGATTGAGCAGCCGCGGGCGGGCCAGGAGGGTTAGGCGCGCCGGCCAGCCCAGCCGATGAGGCCGTGGGCTCTGGGTGCGACGGGCGTTCAGGTAGCGGATGGCTGTCACCGCGAAGCCGATGTGGGAGTAGGCCTGGGGGAGGTTGCCGGTGATCTCCTTGTACCGCGGATCGTACTGCTCGCCGAACAGCCCCAGGTGGTTGGAGAAGCGGTCGATGCGCCGCAGGTGTGCCCCCGCCTCGTTGAGCCGGCCCTGCAGGATCAGGCAGTCCACGTACCAGAACAGGCAGATCATGAAGCCGTGCTCCTGCCCCGGCAGGCCGTCGTCCATGCGGTAGCGCAGCATGGTGCCGTCCACCAGCAGCTCCTCCTCGATGCGGGCGATGGTGCCCGCCACCCGGGGATCGTCCGCCGGCAGGAAGCCCACGATGGGGATCATGAGCAGGGAGGCGTCCACGGCGTCGGTGTCGTAGTGCTGGGTGAAGCAGCCCAGGTCGTCCCGATAGCCGCGCTCGAGGATATCCGCGCGCACCGCGGCACGCTCCGCCCGCCAGCGTTCCAGGTCGCCGGGCAGGCCGTAGTGCTCGGCCACCTTGATGCCCCGGTCCAGGGCCACCCAGCACATGAGCTTGGAGTGAACGTAGTGGTGGGGCCCGGTGCGCATCTCCCAGATGCCCGAGTCCGCCTCGCGCCAGATCTCGCACACCGTGTCCACCATGGGGCGCAGGTACTCCCAGTGCTCCAGGTCGATCTTTCCCACGTAGCGGGACACGGCGAAGATGGTCTCCAGCAGCTCGCCGTAGATGTCGTGCTGGTGCTGGCCCACGTTGTACTGGCCGATGTGGGCCGGATAGCTGCCCTTGTAGCCCTCCAGGTGCTCCAGCCGGGTCTCGCCGCCGGGCGGCTCGGCCACGGTGAGCTGGTAGATGATCTGCAGACGGCCCGGCGGCTCGTGGGCGCACAGCTCCTTCAGCCAGTCCAGGTAGCGGGTGACCTCCTCGGAGTGGCCCAGCTCGAACAGCGCCGCCAGGGTCATGGCGGTGTCCCGGATCCAGCTGAAGCGGTAGTCCCAGTTGCGCTCGCCGTAGAGGATGGTGGGCAGGGAGGTGGTGGCCCCGGCGGCGATGGCGCCGGTGTCCTCGTACTGCAGGAGCTTCAGCACCAGGGCGGCCCGGTCCAGGCTCTCGCGCCAGAAGCGCTCCGCCGGGTAGCGCGTCACCTCCTCCGTGTGCGACCAGTCCAGCCAGTACCGGTGGGTGGCCTCCAGAACCGCCTGCAGGTGCTCCGCACCCGATTGCGCCAGGCCTTCCCCGCCGCGGCTGAAGCACAGAAACACCCGCTCCCCGGCCCGCAGGCGGATCCGGGCGCGCTCCCCCTCCCAATCCAGGGGTGCGGTGGCGGAGAAGACGTGGAACGCTTCCCCGTCGGGGACCCGCCAGCGGCGTTCGTCCAGGTACTCCCGCTCCGGATGGGCGCGGGCGTAGTCGGGGCGCGGACTGCACTCCACCGCCAGGACCATCTCCCCGGCCAGCGCCGTAACCCGGCGGATCAGGTGGTCCCGCCCGCCGGCCAGCTCCCGGGCCCCCTCCCCCGCCGGCATGAAGTCCACCACCTCGGCCTCCCCCTCGGCGGTGCGGAACAGGGTCTGCAGGACGTTGGTCTCGCGGAAATAGTGCTGGGACGAATCCCAGGACGCCTCGGGGGTGACGGCGAAGCGCCCGCCCGCACGGTCATCGAGGATGGCGCCGAACACCGAGGGCGAATCCATGTTGGGGCTGCACATCCAGTCCACGGCCCCGTCCAGCCCCACCAGGGCGATGGTGGCGCCGTTGCCAATGATTCCGTGGTCGCCGATCTTCTTATAGGGCACGCACGTTCTCCTGCATCCGGTCCGCGGCAATGGGTGAACGACCGTCCGGGCCCGCCGGGCGTCCGGCCCGCGCCGGGACGGCTCCCCGGAGCCGGGATGGCTGCATGCATGAAAGGGGAATGGACACTGTGACCGGGTTCGCGCCCATGGGCACGAGGGTGGTGGCATGCACCGGGGCTTACGCCCGCGGGGTCGAGGGCCCCCGGGCAGAAACCGGGGGGCACCGCCCTGATTCTAACCGGGGCGGGACCACCGCCCAAACTCCCCGGCGGGAAGCAGGTTCCGTCCGGGAAATGCCGGCTGGACCAAAAATGGCATCCCATTTACATTATTTGCTCAATCCCTAGTGGAACGCTCGGAAATTGCGTGGAGGGAGCCATGAGCGAACCGGTGCATCTGCGGGAAAGCCTGCGGGCGGCGGGAACGCCCGCCTTCGAGGAGACCCTGCGTGAGGAGCTCCTGCGCAACAACTGGGGGGTGCCGCTGGAGGACTTCTGCCCCCTGGAGGCCTGGCCCGGCTTCGACGTGGACCTGCGCCTCTCCGTCCACCAGCTGGAGGAGTCCGCCGACAATCTCCGGGTGAAGGCCTTCGTCTCCTTCACCGGCCGCGTCCCCTCCTACTGCGCCGACCAGGCCCACACGGTGCCCGCGGACGGTTTCCTCCGCATCACCATCGATCGGGCCACCGCCGAGGCGAGCTTCGAGACCGACCCCCTTGGGGCCTGATCCCCGCCGGAGCCCGGCCCCCTGACGGTGGGTGGCGCATTCCGTACAATGAATGCGGACTTTCCCACCACCGAGGATCCCATGGGAAGCTGGGGATGCCCGCATGAATCCGAAGGCCGCTGCCGGCGCGTGGCGAACCGGGACTGCGATCCGGGCATGAAGGGCTGCGTCCTCCACGGCAAGGTAGCCTTCAGCAACCCCACCAAGAACTCCCCGCGTATCCGTTCCCGCCACGGGGTAAGAGAGGACCCGCCCACCGAGGCCCGGCGGGATGCGCGAGGGCGCCGGCGGTAACGCCACCTGGGAAACGGGCGCACCCGGTCACACCCAGCGCCCCGCGCCATACCGCCGGCCTAAGGGCCTCCCCTAGAAAATTCCGGGAATACCCTAGGAACCCCCGAAGCCCGATGGTAGTATGCGCTCACTTTTTACGCCAGGGTGCCCCGGAACCATGACCCTTTCCCGTCTCGCCCCGATCGCCATCGTCCTGCTGCTGGTCGCCCCTGCTGCCGGGGCCGCGGATGCCCGCATCCCCATGGAGGAAAAGGGCGCCGCCACCTTCTATGTTCCCGTAGAGCTGGGCGGCTCCCTGTCGGCGGACTTCCTGGTGGATACCGGCTCCAGCCACATGGCCATCCGCGAATCCACCCTGCGCGACCTCCAGGACCGTGGGCAGGCCACCTTCGTCAAAAACCTGGCCGGGCGCATGGCGGACGGCAGCCGCAAGGTGGTGCCCGTCTATCGGATCGACCGGGTGCGGATCGGCGAGGACTGCTTCCTGGATGGCGTGGAGGCGGCCGTGTTCCCCGACAGCTCGCGCCCCATCCTCGGCCTGAGCGCGCTGCGCCGGGCCGGCTCCATCCGGATCTCCATGGATCCGCCCACCCTGCAGCTCGGCCAGTGCGACCGCCGTACCGCCCGGGCACCCGGGAAGGGTGCGCTGGCCGCCGCCGACGCCGGTGAGGGGGGGCTTCCGCGCCCCTAGAGCCCCCGGGCTTCCACACCGCGGGCTGGACATAAGAACGCCGGGAGCAAGGCCCCCGGCGCTGCACCGCTCTTGGGCCGGCAACGGCCGGCCGCTAATCCATGCCGTTGGTCTGGCGCTCCCGCTTGCGCTCCATGTCTCCACCGTGATCGGCCTCGAACCGGGCGAACTCGCCCTCGTCGAGGTTGCCGTCGCCGTCCACGTCGTACTCCTCGAAGCGCTCGGAGAGCAGGGCGGGGCCTTCCTGGGCCTCCTCCATGCTCACGACCCCATCGCCGTTGGTGTCGTAGCGCTCTATCCTGTCGCCCTCCGCCACCTGCTCGGCGTAGTCGTCCCTGAACTGGGCGAACTCGTCCCGGTCGAGGGTCTGATTCTCGTCCAGGTCGTATTCCTCGAAGTTGCCGTATAGCTCCTCGGGCCCGTACTCCTCCGCCTCGGCGGCACTGATGTTGTCGTCGCCGTCGACGTCGTAATCGTCGAAGCCGAGCAGCCCGGTTTCCTCGAAGCGGGCGAACTCCCCGGGAGTAAGGGCGCCGTCGCCGTCCTCGTCGTAGGCCTCGAACCGTTCCGATAGAACCTCGTAATCCGCCGCCTTGGCCTCGTCCAGGCTGATCACCCCGTCACCGTCCCGATCGTAGCGCTCGAACTGGATATCCTGCCCTGCTGAAAGCGCCGTGCCGTAGGCGCCCACGAGAAGGGCCACCACCAGGGCGAGGCTCCGTTTCCGTTCCATAGCGAACACCTCTGCGGATGCGTGCAAACGGGCGGTGGGGCCCCGCGGCCCCACCGCAATGGCCGAGCGGGACGGTTACATGCCGCCGCCGTCCTGCTCCATGCCACCGCCTTCCTGGCGTTCCATGCCACCGCCTTCGTGGCCTTCCATGCCGCCCTCCTTCTCGCCGGTCTCTTCCGCTTCGAAGCGGGCGAACTCGCCCTGGTCCAGGGCGTTATCACCGTCCTGGTCGTAGGACTCGAAATTTTCGGACAACTTCTCGGTGCCGGCCTCCTTGGCCTCCTCCATGCTGATCTTGCCGTCTCCGTCCTTGTCGTATTTCTCGAACTTCTCGGTTCCGCCCGCATGGCCCTCTTCATGCATCTCGGCCTGGACGGCCCCGGCGGAGCCGATCAGCAAAGCGGCTACCAGGGCTAGGCTACGATTGGCTTGCATGACTGGAATTCCCCTTGGTCGTGGTTGCAATGCCGTCGAGGGGCTGGATCGCCCCCCGTTACCCCTTCCCTGCCAAGGTCGTGCCAGGTGGCCCGTGCGCGGGGATTACAGCCGTCTCCGCCACCGGCGCGGCGGGACAGGGCGGGCCCGGGCCGGCCCGGGGTCAAATTTTTCGACACGAACGGTTCGTACCAGACCTCCGGAGGTTCCCTTAGGAAAAAGGGGCCGGAAGGGCTCGGATGCGGGATCCGGGAACGCGAACGGGGGAAAGGAGGCGGAAGGGAAAGTGGAATCGGCAGCGGCTTCAAGAACCCACGGAGCGTGGGCAAGGGAACGGCCCCCGAGGGCGCTCATGCGGGAAAACCCCGCCCTGTTCCCTGGAAGACAGGGCGGGGACCGTAAGATTTTTCGACATCCCGACGACCACCGGCTGGCTCAGCCGTTCTCCTCGGCGCCCAGGCTCTTGGTAACGATCTCGAAGGTATCCCGGGAGAGCTGCGGATCCTGGCGGATGCGCTCCAGCTGCTCGCGCATGAGCCGCTGCCGGGCCTCGTCGTAGCGCCGGAAGCGGCTGAAGGCCCGGGCCAAGGCGGCGGCCATCTGCGGGTTGATGCGGTCCAGGCGCAGCACCTGATCGGCGAAGAAGGTATAGGCCTCACCGTCCGGGGCATGGAACCGGTAGGGATTGCCGCGGGCGAAGGCGCCCAGCACCGCCCGCACCTTGTTGGGGTTCTTGAAATTGAAGGCGGGGTGCTCCAGCAGGCGACGGATTCCCGCCAGGGTGCCGTAATGGGGGGAGGTGGCCTGGATGGCGAACCACTTGTCCATCACCTCCGGCTCGTCCTTCCACTGGGTGTAGAAGGCCTCCAGGGACTCGGCAGTGCCGGGGACGTCCTCCGCCACCATGGGCCGCAGCGCGCCCAGACGGTCGGTCATGTTGGTGGCTGTGTGGACCTGCTCGCGAGCGGCCTCGATCCCCTCCCCGACGCCGCCCGCCACCAGGTAGGCCAGCGACAGGTTCTTGAGACGCCGGCGGGCGATGGCCCCCGGATCGGGGCGATACTCCCCCCCTTCCTGGTTGGCCTGGTAGCTGTAAAGAAAATCGTCACCCAGGGCCTGGGCCAGACGGGCGCGGGTGAAGCGACGGGCCTGGTGGATGGCCTCCGGATCCACCGGCCAGTCCATCAGGTCGGCCAGATAGCCCTCGTCGGGCTGGGTCAAAGCCTCTGCCACCAGGGCCTTGTCCCCGGCGTCCCCGCGTAGCAGCCCCCCGAAGGCCTCCACCAGGGTTTCGTCCAGGCGCATCTCATCCCCGGCCTGGTAGGCCGCCACCCCGCGGAAGAGGCTACGGCAGGCCAGCTCCTGGCCCGCCTCCCAGCGGGTGAACAGATCCTCGTCATGGGCCAGCAGGAAGGCCAGATCCTGGTCCCGGTGGTCGTGCTCCAGGCGCACCGGGGCGGAAAAGCCCCGCAGCAGGGAGGGAACGGGGTCCTCCCCCACGCCTGTGAAGGTGAAGGACTGCTCCGCCTCCCGCAGCTCCAGCACCCGGGTCGTCCCACCCGGCTCCTCGCCCTCCATCCGGAGCGGCAGGGCGTTGCCCGCCCGGTCCAGCAAGCCCACCGCCACCGGGATGTGCATGGGCTGCTTGTGGGCCTGCCCCGGGGTCTCGGGCACCTCCTGGCGGACGTGCAGGGTGTAGGTGGCCGCCCCCGGATCGTGCTCGGCGTCCACGAACAGCCGCGGGGTGCCGGCCTGGGTGTACCACAGCCGGAACTGGCTCAGGTCCCGGTCGCTGGCCTCCTCCAAGGCGCGCACGAAGTCCTCGGTGGTCACCGCCCGGCCGTCGTGGCTTGCGAAGAACAGGTCGGTGCCACGCCGGAAGTCCTCCGGGCCGAGCAGGTGGTACATCATGCGGACCACCTCCGCGCCCTTCTCGTAGACGGTGGGGGTGTAGAAGTTGCTGATCTCGATGTAGGAGTCCGGCCGCACGGGGTGGGCGGTGGGCCCGTCGTCCTCGGGGAACTGGGCGGTGCGCAGCCGGCGCACGTCCTCGATGCGCTGCACCGGGGCCGAGTAGCGGTCCGCGGAGAAATGCTGCTCGCGGAAGACGGTGAAGCCTTCCTTGAGGGATAGCTGGAACCAGTCGCGCAGGGTGACCCGGTTGCCCGACCAGTTGTGGAAGTACTCGTGGCCGATGATGGCCTCGATGCGCTGGAAGTCAGCGTCGGTGGCGGTCTCGGGCTTGGCCAGGATGGCGCTGGTGTTGAAGATGTTGAGGCCCTTGTTCTCCATGGCCCCCATGTTGAAGTCCTCCACCGCCACGATCTGGTAGACGTCCAGATCGCACTCCCGGCCATAGGTGGCCTCGTCCCAGGCCATGGCCTCCTTCAGGGAGCGCATGGCGTGGTCCACCTTGTCCTCGTTGCCATGCTCCACGTAGATGTGCAGGGCCACCTGCCGACCGCTCATGGTGGTGTAGCTGTCGGCCACGCGGGCCAGATCGCCGCCCACCAGGGCGAACAGGTAGGAGGGCTTGGGGAAGGGGTCCTCCCACTGCACCCAGTGCCGGCCGTCGGTGAGGGTGCCGGCGCCGATGCGGTTGCCGTTGGACAGCAGCACCGGGTAACGCTGCGCGTCGGCCACGATGGTGGTGGTGTAGCGGGCCATGACGTCGCTGCGGTCGGGGAAGTAGGTGATGCGGCGGAAGCCCTCCGGCTCGCACTGGGTGCAGAAGGTGCCGCTGGACTTGTAGAGGCCCTCCAGGGCGGTGTTCTCCTGCGGCCGGATGCGGGTGGTCACCTCCAGGGTGAACCGCTCCGGGACCTCCGGGA
Organism: Thiohalorhabdus denitrificans; assembly: GCF_001399755.1. Lineage (NCBI taxonomy): Bacteria > Pseudomonadati > Pseudomonadota > Gammaproteobacteria > Thiohalorhabdales > Thiohalorhabdaceae > Thiohalorhabdus > Thiohalorhabdus denitrificans. The sequence continues at coordinate 371,802 of NZ_LJCP01000011.1, forward strand.
TGGTCAGGGACTCCGCGTCCAGCGCGTACTCCCCTTCGCCCAGGGGCCGGCCGTCCACGGCCACCTCCAGCAGCTCCAGCTCGCGGCCGTCCAGGACCAGAGGGCCGGCCTCGATCCGCTCGGGGTTGGCCCGCACGGTCAGGCGCGAGCTCACCGTGGTCCACTCCTCCCCCAGCTCGAAGCGCAGCTGCACGGTATCCACCAGGTGGGCGGGAGGGGTGTACTCCGCCAGCCGGACGGGCCGGGGAGACTGCTGCTGTCGGCTATCGGCCATGGGGGATTCCTTCCTGTTGCTTATTCGCCCTGCACCGTCACGGTCACCCGGCGCCGGAAACCGGCGTAGCGGTGCTCCCAGAGGTAGACCCCCTGCCAGGTGCCGAGCACGCAGCGGCCCTCGGACACCGGCAGGGTGACCTCCGTGCTGGTGAGGACGCTGCGGATGTGGGCCGCCATGTCGTCGGGGCCCTCCAGGTCGTGGCGGTAGGCCGGGTCCCCGTCCGGCGCCAGTCGCTCGGCGATGGTTTCCAGGTCCCGGCGCACGGTGGGATCGGCGTTCTCCGTGACGATGAGGGAGGCGCTGGTGTGGTGCTGGAAGACGTGGCAGGTGCCCACCCGGCACCCGGCATTCCGCACCACCTCCTGGATGCGGTCGGTGATCTCGTAGGTACCCCGCCCTTCCGTGGCGACGGTAAGGAGCTCCTGGACCACCATGCTGCCGTCCTCCCGTTTCCGGTTGCGTGGAAAGCGGGACAAGGTACCCCGAACGGATGGGAAACCAAAGGGGTGGGGCTAGCCGGACGCGACCTTCAGAACCATTGGATCACGCCCAGGCGGAAACCGAAATCGGGGGCACCGTCCGAGAGGCCGACGAAGGCCTAGCTGGTGAGCGTCCGGCTGGAAGAGAGTGGCCCGAAGCCCCAAGAACGTCTCCACCGACGCATCCCGGCCACGCCCAGAGCCACCTTTCGGGGCCAGGCCGGCCGCCGCCCTTTTCATTCCGGCCGCAATCGCCCCGCCACCCGGGGACACGGGCCGCACGGGCCGGAAACGGTAAGGCTCCTCTCCCGACCCATTACGCCGCCCACCGGGCGCGGTCAACGGCGGGAGGAGGCTCGGCGGCTGGAACTTGAGGGAACGGGCGGGATCAGGCGTCCGGGGCGGGCAGACCCCGCTTCTCCCGCTGTTTCTCCACCAGCATGAGCAGCGGCTTGAGGTTGATCTTCTCCTGGGCGGTCACCTGGGGGTCCTCGTAGATGGCGTGCCGCCCCAGACGTTCCACCTCCAGAAGCTCCTCGTCGCTGAGGGCGTCGAAGGAGAAGTCCCCGTTGCCGTCGGCGTACTTCTCCTCCAGCTGGTCGAAATAGTCGGCGAGGGCCGGGCGGTAATCGTCAGCCATGGCTTTGCTCTCTGGATGGGTAGGGGTAGGCTGAACCGCACTTCCCGGGGAGGCCATCGGCCTCCGGAAAGACGGGATCCTGTTCACGGGAAGCAAGGGTAGACCGAAACGGAGCGAGAGACCATGACCGCAGCCGATCAGCCCCATACCCTGGACCTCCGCGACGAATCCCGGCCCCGCATGGCGGCCCTGGCTGGCGTCCAGCAGAGGGAGGAGGGCCAGACCCTGGAGCTCCTCTTCGCCGAGGAGCCCAGCCTGCTCATGCAGGCGGTGGCCCTCATGATGCGCAACCGCTTCCACTGGGAGGTCGCCGAGGCCGACCACGGCACCTGGCGGGTCCGGGTGGTGGACCGCGATGCGGTGGAGCCCGACTCCCTCACCGAACTGCTCTCCCGGGACCACGAGCGCCTCGACCGGCTGTTCGCCATTGCCCTCCAGCACGCCAACAAGGGCGAGGTGGACGCCGCCCTGCCGCTGGTGGAGTCCTGCTACCAGGGCCTGCGCCGCCACATCTACTGCGAGAACGACGTCCTCGCCCCCCACTTCGGCATCCCGGAGGAGAGCCCCCACGGCGACCCCACCAACACCATGCTCCACGAGCACGACAACATCCTGCAGGAGCTGGCGGAGATCCGGGAGATGGCCAGCCTGGGCGAGGCGGCCGACGCCTCCATGATCGCGGCCCTCATGGGCATCCTCTCCGGGGGGCTGGCCAAGCACGAGGGGCGCGAGGAGCAGAACCTGTTCCCGCAATGGGACGCCGCCCTGCGCCGCGAGCCCGCCCCCGGGCTGCTGGAGCGCGCCAAGGGGATCCTCAACGGCGCGGAGGACGACCGGCTCCCCGAGTGAGGCGATTCAGGAACCGTTCCAGTACCGCTGCATGACGAGGTAGGTGAAGGAGGCGGACCAGGTGATCAGCACCAGGCCCGTGATGGCCTCCAGGCCAACCAGCAGTCGGACGGGGCCCTGGGGGACCATGTCCCCGAAGCCCACGGTGGTGTAGACGGTGGCGGAGAAATACAGATGGTCCATCAGGGTGGCGATGCCCACCTCCGGACTGCGGGCCACGATCGTTCCCAGCCCCGCGTCATCCGGGACGAGGAAGAAGGCCGTTCCGAACAGCCCCACCTCGACGGTGTGGAGCAGCAGCAGGGAGAGCACCAGAACCACGATCCGCGGCCGGGGCCGCCCCGGGAGTCGATCGAGGCCGTTCGAGAGGGCCCGGAGGCCCTCGTAATGGAGGAGCACGCACAGGCCGGGCACCAGGGCCGTCAGCCCCGCCACCACCCCCCACGGGAAGGCGTCGGCCACCAGCCCCTGGATCATCCCTGGCCCTCCCCGGCTGCCTTCGGCTTCCTGGGGACCCGCACCTCGGCCACCCTACGCCGCAGTTCGCGCAGTCCCTCCGGTGCGCCCTCCAGCGTATAACGCAGGCGGATGTAGGCGGAAATGGCCCGGCGGATCGCCTCGGCCTGGTCCGGCAGGGCCGCCGCGGCGCGCTCGCCGAAGGCCGCCGGCCCCTCCGCCGGGTGGCGCCGGAGCCCGGCCCGGGCCAACTTGCGCTCCAGGCGGGCGAAGGCGGCCACGGCGGGCTCCCGGCGGGTGCGCCCCCGCCAGAGCACCAGCCCGGCCACCAGTCCTCCGGCCAGGACCAGGCCCGCGGCGAGGCCGGCCACCATGCGCGGCCAGTCGCCGAGGCCGAACCTCCCCAGGACGTCCCGCTGCACCTGCGCGTCGTAGCCCAGCACCCAGCGGTTCCAGGCGGTCTCCAGGGCGTCGAGGCGGAACCGGACATCCCGCAGCCAGCTCCCCTCCGAACGGGCCATATCGGGTACCGGGTCCTCCTCCGGAACCGATCCCGCCAGCCCCTCCTCCGCCCGGGCCGGCGAAACGGCCACGGTGGGGTCGACCCGCACCCAGCCCTCCTCCGGCAGCCATACCTCGGTCCACGCATGGGCGTCGGACTGGCGGACGATCAGGTAGTCCCCGGCCGGGTTGGGCTCGCCGCCCAGATAGCCCGTCACCACCCGGGCGGGCACCCCCGCCGCCCGCATCAGGAAGGCGAAGGCGCCGGCGTAGTGGCCGCAGAACCCCCGGCGGTCCTCGAACAGGAAACCGTCCACCCAGTTTTCCCCGTAGGCCGGCGGCTGCAGGGTGTAGGCGAAGTCCTGCCGGCGCAGGTGGGCGAGGGCCCGCCGCAGCACCTCCCCGGCGTTCGCCGCCTCCCGCCGCCACTCCTCGGCCAGGGCCCGGGCGCGGGGGTGGGCCTCTTTGGGGAGGCGGAGGTGGCGGTCCCGCGCCTCCCCGGAGAGATCCTCCCGCAGCCCCGCATGGAGGCGGGAGCGCATGCGGTAGCGGGTCACCTCCCGCACCGGCTCCTCGGTGCGTAGCACGGCATTGCCGTTGCGGCGGGCCCCGCCCGGATCCCGCGCCGGCAGATCCAAAGCGAACAGCCACCTGCGGGAATGGGGCTCCAGCAGCACCCGGTAGTCCAGCTCCGAGCCCGCCTCCCCGCCGAGCTCCGGCGGATCCTCCGAGGCCGCCGCGGGGCGCCATTCCCGGCCGTCGTAGGCGGCCAGCACCGGGCCCCGCCAGTAGCGCTGGCCGGGGGGCGGCGGGGCATCGGCAAAGGTGGCCCGGAACGCCACCGCGTCGGAGCGGCTGAGCTGACTAACAGCCCCCGGCGCCAGGCGGTCGTCCAGGCCCGTCACCGCGCTCCCCTCCTCGGGCAGCCCCAGCAGGGGGCCGTCCAGACGCGGGAAGAGCAGGAACAGCACCGCGGCCACCGGCACAGCCTGCCCCACCAGCCGCGCCGCCAGGCCGGCATGGGCCCAGGGCGACTCCTCCTCCGCGTCCCGCCCGGCCGCCACCAGCAGGGCGGTGAGCACCCACATCCCTCCCAGGAGGTAGGCCACCGTCCAGGGGGCCTGGGAGAACAGGAACTGGGCGGCCAGCAGGAAGAAGCCCAGGTAGAGGAGCACCAGGGCGTCCCGGCGGCGGCGCAGCTCCAGGAGCTTCAGGCCGCCCATGGCCGCCAGCAGGGCCACGCCCGCGGCCAGATCGGCCAGGGTGCCGAAGGCCGCCCAGACGCCGGCCGTCCCCCCCAGGGTCAGGCCCGCCAGCAGCCACCGGGGCGGCAGGCCGCGGCCGGTGCGGGCGATCCACAGGCGCAGCAGGCCGGCCGCCGCCACCCCGCCGGTCACCCAAAGCGGCAGGTGGGCCAAGTGGGGGACCAGGACCCCGCCCAGCACCGCCAGCAGGGCGGTTACCATGGCCGTGGATATGGCCGGTACGCGGCTCATGCCGGGTGGTACGCCAGGGCGGCAAGGCAGCGATGACGGTGGTCCGGGCCCCGCCCCGGGGGGATCTCCTCCCCCGGCAGGCGCAGCCCGTAGGGGCGGCCCTGGTGCTCGGCGTCCAGGATCCAGCGGGTCAGGCGCGCCAGCCGGGCCTCCGCATCCAGCCCCTCCAAGGCCGCCCAGTCCAGCCACACGGGACTCACCGCCGCCCCGGCGAACACCTTGGTGTGCGGATCCTGCCCGCGGGCCACCAGCCGCCAAGCCACATGCCGCGTCGGATCCCCCGGCTGGTAGCGCCGCAGGCCGCGAAAATCCTCGTCGCCATCGCCCGCCGCCCCCTCCTCCGCCTCGCCGGCCGCGGCGGTTCCGCCCGCGGGCTCCGGAACCGCGCCATCTTCCGGGCGGGGATAGACCACACAGCCCCAGTCGGGCCGCACCCACGACCAGGCCTGGAACAGCCGGGTGGGGAAGCGGCTCCCCACCACAAAGCGCCCCACCCGCAGGTAGCCCCGGTTCGGGGCCGGTACCTCGAGGACCAGCTTGCCGCCCCCGGAGGGCGCCAGGTCCACCGCGGGGCTCTCCCGCGCCTCGCGCAGGAGGAACAGCCCCGGGCGTCGCCGCCCGTCCCGGTCTCCCAATTGCACCCGGAAGCGGGCCACGCCGCCGGCGAAGACGGGCTCCGCCTCCGCGCCCAGAACGCGCAGGCCCAAGAGGTTGCGGAAGGTATGGAGCAGGGCGGCGTTGGCCGTCCCGGCCAGGAGGAAGGCCAGCAGGTAGGCCATGCTGTTGCCGTAGTTCACACCCGCGAGCCAGACGGCCGCCAGCAGGGCGGCGAACCCCATGCCCGCGCGGGTGGGAAGGATGAAGATGCGGCGGTAGGTGAGCCGGACGGTGGCCCCCTGCAGCCCCATGCGCCGGTCCACCAGACGGTCCACCAGCCCCCGCAGCAGGCGCGGCGTCCGCATCAGGGGATGGCCACCTCGTCCAGGACGGCGGCGGCGTGGGCGTCGCCGGACTGCCCCTCGGCGGCCCCGGCGGGGTGGAGCCGGTGCCCGGCCACGGCGGGGAACACGGCCTGGACGTCCTCGGGGAGCACCGCCTCCCGGCCGTCCACCAGGGCCCAGGCCTGCGCCGCCCGCAGCAGGGCCAGGCCGGCGCGCGGGGAGAGACCGCTGCGGAAGCGCCCCGCCTCGCGGGTGTGCCCCAGCAGGGCCTGGATGTAGTCCAGCAGCGGCGGGGCGGCGTGGACGCGGGGCACGGCCTCCTGCAGGCTGGCCAAGTCCTCCGGCGCCATGACGGGGGCCATCCGCTGGACCAGCGCCCCGCGGTCCTCGCCCTCCAGCAGCTCCCGCTCCGCCCGGGCGTCCGGGTAGCCTAGGGTCAGGCGCAGGAGGAAGCGGTCCAGCTGGGACTCGGGCAGGGGGAAGGTCCCGATCTGGTGCAGGGGGTTCTGGGTGGCGATGACGAAGAAGGGCTCCGGCAGGGGCCGGGTCTCCCCCTCCACGGTCACCTGGCCCTCGCCCATGGCCTCCAGGAGGGCGCTCTGGGTCTTGGGGGTGGCGCGGTTCACCTCGTCGGCCAGCACCATCTGGGCGAACAGCGGCCCCTGGTGGAACACGAAACCGCCGGTGGCCCGCTCGTACACCGAGGCGCCGATGATGTCCGCCGGCAGCATGTCGCTGGTGAACTGAATCCGCTGCAGGTCCAGGCCCACTAGGCGGGCCAGGGCGTGGGCCAGGGTGGTCTTGCCCACGCCGGGGAGGTCCTCGATGAGCAGGTGGCCCCGTGCCAGCAGACCGGCCACGGCCAGCCGGACAGCCTCCTCCTTGCCCAGCAGGACCTGGTTGACGCCATCGAGGAGCGCGCGCAGGGGCGCCTCCTCGACGGGAGCCGTTCCTTTCGATGCGATGCCGGACATGCCGCGGACCTTTCCACTATGCGGGAATTCGGGGCGGGACACTGTCCCCGGACCGAAGCCCCGAATGTACCTTTTCCTCCGGACAGGTGGAACCATCCGCCGACGGCGGACGTGTAGGGGGATATGAACGCACCGAAGCCCAGGAACGACGTGCGGGGGGACACGGCGGACTTCGATGCCCTGGTCCGTCCCCACGTGGACCACCTCTACCGCCTGGCCTTCCGCTTCACCGGCAGCCGGGAGGAAGCGGAGGACCTGGTCCAGGACCTGCTGGTCAAGCTCTACCCCCGGACCGGGGAGCTGGCCGCGGTGGAGGATCTCCGTCCCTGGCTCACCCGGGTGCTTTACCGCATGTTCGTGGACAGCCACCGCAAGCGGACGCGCCGCCGAGTGGTACCCATCGGCGAGGCCCGGGAGGAATCGGAGGGCGACCCCTCCGACCAGGTGCCCAGCGACACCCCCGGTCCCGAAGAGGAGACCGAGACCCGGTACACCCGCGCCCGCCTGCAGAACGCCCTGCGCCGGCTCGGTGATCACCACCGGGCCGTGGTGGCCCTCCACGACATGGAGGGCTACACCCTCGCCGAGCTGGAGACCTTGCTGGAAGTCCCGGCGGGCACCCTGAAATCCCGGCTACACCGTGCCCGCGCCCGTCTGCGGGAGCTGCTCGACGCAGATGGAACCCTTTGAGGCCGCGGGACGTGCTAGGGGGTAGGAGATAAGCAAGATGCAGTGCGACAACGCCCGAGAACATATCGACGACTACCTGGACGGCGCCCTCGACGGGCCCCTCCTCGGGGAGGTGGAAGGCCACCTGGACGGCTGCCCCGCATGCGCCGACCGACTCGCCGAGGCCCAGACCCTGCGCCAGGCCCTGCGGGACCTGCCCGTACCCGCGCCCTCCCGGGACCTGGTGGCCGGGGCGCAGGAACGCGCCGAGCGGGGCCACCGGGGGCGCGTCACCGCCCTGGCCGGCACGGCGGGCCTGGCGGCCAGCCTGCTGCTGGCGCTGGGGGCTTGGCTCTTCCAGCCCGCCATGCACCCCGGCCCCGCCCCGGCGGAACAGGGGACGGCCACCGTGGCCCTCACCCCCGGCCAGGCGGAAACGGTGAAGCTGCTCGTGCGCAGCTCCCGGCGGGTGGAAAGTGCCGACCTTTCCATCGAGCTTCCGGAGGGCCTGGAGCTGGCGGGTCGGCCGGGACGGGCCCGCCTGCGCTGGCGGGCGGACCTGGAGCCCGGCACCAACCTCCTGGAGCTGCCGGTGGTGCTGCGCGGGGCCCGGGAAGGGCGCCTGAAGGCCGCGGTCCGCTACGGGGACCGCCAGCAGCGGCTCGAACTGAGCATCGTTCCCCGCAGGTCCCCGGAGTCCAGCCGGGCCCCGGGCCTGCGGCAAACCTGAGACGACAAGCGTCGGGACCTACCGACAAACCCAAGAGGGAGGAAACCACCATGCGCAATCCCACCATGACCGCCGCCATCGCCCTGCTCGCCGCCGGTATGGCCGTCCCCGCGCAGGCCCAGGAAGAAGGGGCCGAGGTGACCATGGACGTGGTCGAAGAGGGCGCCACCGGCGAGGAGGTGACCGAGTCCGTGTCCAATTCCATCGAGCTGCCCGAGGAGGCCGCCGAGCAGGCCCGGGCGCGCGGGGAGAACGGCGACGGCGAGCGGGCCGAGGAAGGCGAGACCATGGGCATGGATACCGAAGCCCGGGGGCTCGCCGAAAAGGCCCAGGATGGCGGCATCGAGAGCGAGGACGCCCGGGAGCTCGCCGACGAGGCTCGCGAGAACGCCCGCGAGATGAAGCGGGAGCAGGAGGAGCTTCGCGAAGAGCACAAGGAGGCCCGCGAGGCCGGTGAGGTCGGCGACCTCCAGGAGGAGGCCGAGGGGTACAAGGAGCAGACCCGGGAGGGGATGCGGTAAGGCCCATCCGGTTTCTTACGGGGTAACCCTTACGCATCGGCCAGCGAGCTGGCTAGAATGCGGGCAAGCGGCCCGCCGGCTCCACCGGCGGGCCGCTTGCCGCCTTACCGACCGCATCCTTGCGCGAGAAAAAGGGGACCACGCATGGCCACGAGGGCCCACCGGTATCTGCCGGTCCTTCTCGTTCTCTCCCTGCTTTTCCCAGTCGCCACCCAGGCCGCATCCGGCTCCGAGTCCTTCCAGAAGGGGGTCGCCGCCTACCGGGCGGACCGCCTGGAGGAGGCCCTGGCCCATTTCGAGGCCGCCCGGGACGCGGGCCTGGACAAGCCCTCCCTGTACCACAACCTGGGGACCGCCTATTACCGGTTGGGCCGCTACCCGGAAGCCCGCCGGGCCTTTCAGCGGCTTCTGGACGATCCGGGCTCCGCGGCCCTTGCCCATTACAACCTGGGGCTGGTGGCCCGGAAGCTGAACGAGCCGGAGACGGCCCGAGAGCACTTCCGTGCCGCCCTTCGCTCGGCCGATAACCCCAAGATCCAAAGGCTGGCCGCCGACCAGCTCCCGGAGCGGGAGACTACCCGCGCCGACCGGTCCCCCTTCTCCGGTCTCGTCTCCCTGGGCGGCGGCTACAGCGACAACGTCACTCTCCAGCCCGACGACGGCCCCATCACCAGCGGCCAGAGTGACACCTTCCTGGAGGCGCTCGCCGCCGGGACCTATCAGCTGCAGGGGGACCCCGACCACGGCCTGCAGCTCAAGGCCAGCGCCCTGATCCTGGACTACGCCGACCGCAATACCTTCGACCAGACCTACCTTCGCGCTGGCCTGGAATGGGACCGGAGCTCCGGACCCTGGGCCCTGGATCTGGCCGCCTACGGCGACTGGATCACCCTGGGAGGCGACCCCTTCGAGCGGGTGGTCACGGGAGAAGTGGACGCCCTACGGGCGGTAACCGCCACCCAGGACCTGCGCTTGCGCTACCGTCTCAGCCTCGTGGACGGGGCGAACCGGTTCGAGCACCTGTCCGGAACCCGGCAACGGGCCGGCGCCGAATGGCGATACGACAGCGAGGCCTATGGCCTGGAGACGGGCTACGAGCTGGAGTACAACGACCGCGACGACCTCCCCGACGCCAGCGTCTCCCCTATCCGCCACCTGGGGTATCTGGAGACCCGCTGGAAGCTGGCCCGGTACTGGGAGGTGGACCTCGCCGGCTCCTACCGGTTCAGCCGCTACCAGGACCCCCATCGGACCCCGGCCGGGGAGGTCACCCGCGAGGACACCCGCATCCGTGGCGAGGTGGGCCTGTCCCGCCAGCTGCCCTGGAAGCTTTGGGCCAATCTGGAGTACCAGTACACCCGCAACGACTCCAACATCGATTTCGCCGATCCCAACTACGAGTACGAGGCCAACGTCTACGCCATCCGGGTGGAGCGGTTCTTCTAGCTCACGGCTGCCCCTTCGTCCCGGGCCGGGGCCCGGGCCTTCTTGTGCAACGCCGGAACGGTACAATGGGGGCCGTCTTGCCACCGTCGGGGCACCGCCCCAGCAAGGGAGAACCATGCCGCGCTTCAAGGGGGAACCGGACTACCGCCACGGCAGCCCGGAATGCACCGGGGTGCTGCTCACCAACCTGGGCACCCCGGATGCCCCGGACTCCCCGTCCCTGCGCCGCTACCTGCGGGAATTCCTGTGGGACCCCCGGGTGGTGGAGGTGCCCCGCCCCCTGTGGTGGCTCATCCTGCACGGCGTCATCCTGCGCACCCGGCCGGCCCGCTCGGCGGAGGCCTACCGCCAGGTGTGGGACACCCTCGGCGAGGGCTCGCCCCTGCTGGCCGTATCGCACCGCCAGCAGGAGGGCCTGCAGGCGCGGCTGGAGGAGCGGTTCAAGGGGCCGGTGAAGGTGGCCCTGGGCATGCGCTACGGTCGGCCCTCCCTGGCGGAGGGGCTGGCGGAGCTGAACCGCGCCGGCGCCCGGCGCATCCTGGTGCTGCCCCTGTACCCCCAGTACTCGGGCTCCACCACCGCCTCCACCTTCGACGCCGTCACCACGGAGCTGCAGAGCTGGCGCTGGGTGCCCGAACTGCGCTTCGTGCAGCACTACCCCAAGGACCCCGGCTACATAAAGGCCCTGGCCGCGAGCGTCCGCGAACACTGGGCCGCCCACGGCGAGCCCGACCGGCTGGTGATGTCCTTTCACGGCGTGCCCAAGCGCTACCTGCTGCAGGGCGATCCCTACCACTGCGAATGCCAGGCCACGGGCCGGCTGCTCGCCGAGGAGCTGGGCCTCGAGGAGGGGCGCTGGCAGGTGACCTTCCAGTCGCGCTTCGGCCGGGCGGAGTGGCTGCAGCCCTACACGGACGCCACCATGCAGGCCCTGCCCGGAGAGGGAGTGAAACGGGTGGACGTGATCTGCCCCGGCTTCCCCGCCGACTGTCTGGAGACCCTCCAGGAGATCAACGACGAGAACCGGGAGTACTTCCTTGAGGCGGGCGGCGAGGAGTTCCACTACATCCCGGCCCTGAACGACCGCGCCGACCACCTGGACGCCCTGGCCGACCTGGCGGCACGCCACAGCCGGGGCTGGCCGGAGCTGGAGGACTGGGAGCCCCGGCGCGCCGAGGCGGAGGCCAAGGCCAGCCGGGAGCGGGCCCTCGCCCTGGGCGCGGATCGGTAAGGGAAAGCGCCCCTGCCCCCCCGAGCTGGTCTGTACCCCCGGTGGGAGCCCGCTTTAGTCGGCGATCCCCCGATCAGCTCCGAGGTTGGCACCCGGTGCGCCCGCTAAAGCGGGCTGTACCGGAGACCGCCTTGGCCCTACCCCCGCACCACGTTGGCGCGGAGCTTGTCGGCCACGGCCGTGGCCATCTGCCGCCACTGCGCCGCCAGCTCCGGCTCCAGGTGCTCGTCCACCGTCGCACCGAACAGCTCCAGCCAGCGGTCCAGCAGCCGATTCGTGATCCCCAGCCCCTGGTGGGCACCGATCATGTCCACGAAGGGCGGCTCCTGCATGCGGCCGCCCATGGCCAGCCACCAGTAGCCGATGACCTTCTCCTCGTGGGCGGCCTTGTCCGGGATGCCGGTGAAATAGGGGCCCAGCTCGGGGTCGGCGCGCAGCCGCTGGTAGAAGTCGTGGACCACGGCCTCCACCCGGGCGTAGCCGATCTTGTCGCACAGCGGCTCGAGCTTGCGGACCATGGGCCCCTCCTATTCCCGGGGCTCGGAGGAGTTGGGGCCGTATTCCCGCTCGGTGCCGAGGGGCACGCCGCGCTCCTGCCAGGGGCGCAGGTCCACCCCCTGCTGATAGACGTAGTGCTGCATGCCCTTGATCAGGGTGTAGCCCATGATCAGCAGCAGGATGCCGAAGGGGAAGCCGGTGGTAATGGCCGCCGTCTGCAGGGCGGTGAGCCCGCCGCCGATCAGCAGAACCGCCGCCACGATGCCCTCCGAGACGGCCCAGAACACCCGCTGGGTGGTGGGCGGGTTGGCCTTGCCGCCGGCGGTGATGATGTCGATCACCAGCGAGCCCGAGTCGGAGGAGGTGACGAAGAAGGTGATGACCACCAGGGTGGCCAGCAGGCTGGTGATGACAGCCAGCGGCAGGTGGTCGAGGAAGGCGAACAGGGAGCGCGCCACGTCCTCCTGGGCCACGGCGGCGATGCCGCCCTCGCCCATCATCTCGATCTGCAGGGCGCTGTCGCCGAAGATGGTCAGCCACACGAAGGTGACCAGGGTGGGCACGAACAGCACCGAGGCGATGAACTCGCGGATGGTGCGGCCGTAGGAGACCCGCGCGATGAACATGCCCACGAAGGGCGACCAAGCGATCCACCAGCCCCAGTAGAACACCGTCCAGTCGTTCTGCCACTGGGTCTGGGTGTAGGTCTCCGTCCAGGTGGCCAGGGTGGGGAAGTTCTGCAGATAGAAGCCCAGGTTCTCCACGAAGCCGTTGAGCAGCAGCAGGGTGGGGCCCACCAGCAGCACGAACAGTAGCAGAAGCCCGGCGATCACCATGTTGGTCTCGGAGATGCGCCGGATGCCCTTGTCCAGGCCGGAGACCACCGACACGGTGGCGATGGCGGTGATAATGGCGATCAGCACGATCTGCACGGGCAGACCCTGCTCCAGGCCGAACAGGTAGTTCAGGCCGCCGTTCACCTGCTGCACCCCCAGCCCCAGGGAGGTGGCCACGCCGAACAGGGTGGCGAGGGTGGCCAGGATGTCGATCACATGGCCCGGCCAGTCGTAGATGCGCTCGCCCAGGACCGGGTAGAAGACGGAGCGAATGGACAGTGGGAGGCCGCGGTTGAAACCGAAGAAAGCCAGGCACAGGGCGACGAATGCATAGATGGCCCAGGCATGCAGGCCCCAATGGAGGTAGGCGATGCCCATGGCGTCCTGGGCGGCCAGCACCGTCTCGGCCTCCGCGTTGTGCGGGCTCAGGGGCGGGTCGACGTAATGCAGGATGGGCTCGGCCACCCCGTAGAACACCAGGCCGATGCCCATGCCCGCCGAGAACAGCATGGCGAACCAGCCGATGTAGCTGAACTCGGGCCGGGCCTCGCTGCCGCCGAGGCGGATGTGGCCGAAACGGGTGAACAGCAGGACGAACATGAAAATCAGCAGCGCGTTCACCGCCAGGACGAAGAACCAGCCGGTGTAGGTGGCGATGGTGCCCTGGACCGCGCTGAACACCTCCTCCGCGATGTCCACATTGGCGATGGTGACGACCACGAACAGCACGATCAGGGCCACGGCAACGAAGAACACCACCGGGTTCAGGTCGATGAACGGCTCGCCCCGCCGGTTTCGGAGCACCAGGTTCTGCATGGACACACGCCTCCTGCTTCCGGGCCGTCCCGGCCCGGCCGAACGGTTGCCGGCCCTTCCGGTCCGGACTTCCGCAATTGCCAGTAGGGGTTACGGGACTCTATCAGCCCCGCCCCTGCCCGACCAGCAAGGGGCAGGCAAGGGTCAGGGCGCGCGCCAAGCCCCCACGGCGAGGAGCAGCCAGGAGACGATGAAGGCCGTGCCGCCCACGGGGGTGATGGCCCCCAGCCAGCCGGGACCGCCCAGGGCCAGACCGTAGAGGGTGCCGGCGAAGACCACGATCCCAGCGAGCATCACCCAGCCGGCGGCTCGCAGCCAGGGGGTGGGGCCGAGGCTCAGGACGACCAGCCCGATCAGCGCCAACCCCAGGGCGTGGTAGAAATGGTATTCCACCGCGGTGTGGAACACCTCCAGAAGGCGGGCACTGAGGCGATCGCGCAATCCGTGGGCGGCGAAGGCGCCGAGCATGACGGCCAGGGCGCCGTTGAGCGCCCCGAGGAGCAGGAATAGCCGGCCTGCGGGCATGGGTCCTCCTTTTGTGTGGTGGCGGAAACGGCCGGTCCGATTCTCCCCCATCCGAGGGGGCACCTTCCCCTCAGGCCATCCCCCGCTTCTCCAGGTAGCGCTGGTGGTACTCTTCGGCGGGGTAGAAGGCTTCGAAGGGCACGATCTCGGTGGCGATCTCCCCCCGAAAACGCTGCTGGGCGCGCTCCCGCGAGGCCCGGGCGGCGGCCTCCTGGTCGGCGTCGTGGTAGAAGATTACGCTCCGGTACTGGGTGCCCACGTCCGGGCCCTGCCGATTCACCTGGGTGGGGTCGTGGACGGACCAGAACACCTCCAGCAGGTCCTCGTAACTGACCCGTCCCGGGTCGTATTCCACCTGCACCACCTCGGCGTGCCCCGTGCGCCCCGTGCACACCTGCTCGTAGGTAGGCTCCGCGGTGGTGCCGCCGCTGTAGCCCACCGTTACGTCGGTAACCCCTTCCACGCGACGGAAGGCGGTCTCCACTCCCCAGAAACAGCCTGCGCCGAAGGTTGCCGTCGCCATGTTGGCCTCCTTGGTCCAGTTCGACGGAAACGATCCGTCACTCCACGGGCGGCAGGCGCTCCATGAGGTAGCACAGGCAGTCCTGCCGGATGATGTCGGGATCGTGGCTCAGCATGGAGGGCATCACCGGCAGCCGGGTGCGCAGCTCGCCCCGGTCCAGGGTGAAATAGCGCTCCTCCACCCGCGCTCCCCGTTCGTCGTGGGCGACCACGTAGTCCCCCGCCCGTTCGCCGCTCCCGCGCACCTCGGCCAGGCCCGTGCTGGCCGGCAGGTCCCGGAAGTTGAGCCGGTCCAGGTCGTCGCGGAGCACCAGCTCGCCGCCCTCGAAGCCGAAGCCCACCCCTTCGCGCACGTTGACCGTGGCCACCGTATGGTAGAGGTCGTAGTCGTGCGGGGCCACGCGGTCCGCCGGGATATCCCGCAGGTGCAGGGCGGCCTCCACCAGCTCGGCGGCGTGGGCCGCACCCTCGGGCTGCCCGGGGCGGCCGCACTCCACCGTGGTGGCCGGCGCCAGGTCGGCGAAGGCGTTGGACTGCACGCTGTCGGGCTGGGTGAAGTAGACCACGGTGCGGCTGAACAGGGTGGCAAGGTGGAGGAAGCGGTGGTCCAGGCGATTGATGCAGGCGTAGTGGGGATTGCGGCCCGTGTTGTTGTGGATGTCGATGCTGGCGAACACCCCCCGCGCCGCCATGCGCTCCCGCACCCGGGCCGCCAGGGCGTGCTCGGGGGTACCCCCGCCCCGCCAGACGCGGTTGTAGTCCGGCTGGCCCGGCAGGTGCCGCCGGCCGCGGCGGGCCGCCGCCACGTTGCCCACGAACAGGCTCAGCGCCCGGGGCAGCGGTTCGCCGCCGAGGTCCCGCAGCACCCGCTGCAGCGCCTCCCAGCCGGTGGTCTCGTTGCCGTGCAGAAGCACCGATACGAACAGCGCCGGCTCCCGCCGGCCCGGCAGGTGGATGAGGGCGGGCCCGCCCAGGGCCTCCGCCAGCTCGTGGGGCCCGCGGTCCAGCAGCCCCGCGGGCAACCCCTCGTACTCCCGGAGCTCGGGGGATGCCGGATTCGTGGCCCGGCTTGCCTCCGTGTCCACCACTGCTTCCCTCGTTTGGGTTGGTCCCCGCGGCGGCCGTTAGCAGGCCGCTAGACGGGCCACTCGTGGACGGGCGCGCCGCTGTCCTGGTGGGTGCGGTAGGCGGCTACCAGGGCCGGGAAGTCCCGACCGTGGGCCTCGGTATAGGCGATCTGCCAGGCGGCGCCGGTGCGCCGCCGGCGCACCCGCTCGCTCAAGATCCCCAGGTAGCGGTCGATGTCCGCCCCGGTGCAGCCCAGCTCCTCCAGGCCCTCCCGGGCCCGGGGCAGGAGGTGCTCCCGTAGCAGCTCGCCCAGGGGGCGCCGCTTGCCGTCCAGCCAGGTCAGGTTGGCCCGCAGGCCGTGCTTGGCGGCGGAATAGAAGTTCTCCCGCGCCGTGGCGAACTCCAGGATGTCCTCCGGCGGCGCGGGCCGCTCCGCCAGATGGCGGATGAGCCCGTAGAACAGGGCGGCGTTGGCCACGGTGTCGGGCACGCTGGGCCCGGCGGCCACCACCCGGTGCTCCAGGCGCAGATGCGGGGCGCCGTCCGGATCGAAGCCGAGCAGCGGCCGCACCCAACGCCAGATGGTGCCGTTGTGCAGGCGCAGGTGCGCCAGGTGCGCCGCGGGCTCCTCCAGGTCCACCGGCAGCATGACCGGGAAGTGGGCCCGGTTCTCCTCGAACAGCTCCAGCAGCGAGCGCCGCACGTAGCCGCTGCCGAAGGAGACCCGCTTCACCGGCCCGAAGGCGGCGCCGCCGAAGCCCCCCGCGGCCACCGCCTGCTCGAACAGTGGAATGCGCGTCTCCCGCCACAGCCGCTTGCCGAACAGGAAGGGCGCGTTGGCGGTGGCCCCCACCAGCGGGCCCGCGAGCACCAGGGCCGCGTTGTAGTAGCGGGCGGCCCGCTCGGGATCCAGCTGCAGGTGGAGCTGGAAGGAGGTGGTGGCCGCCTCGAGCATCACGTCGCGGTGCTCGGTGTGCAGGAACTCGGCCCCCTGGATGTCCAGCACCAGGGGGCGGCCCCGGCGCAGGCGCATGACCTGCTCGTTCAGGGCCCGGTAGCGCTCCTGCCCCGACATGTTGGCCACGCCGAGCATGGCGTCGGTCACCGTGGGCAGGATGCCGATCATCACCGGGGCGGTGTCCAGCGCGGCGGCCACTTCCCGGCAGCGGGCCCAGTGGGCCGCCAGCTCCGCCTCCATGCGCCCCAGCGCGTCCCCGGTGAGGGGGCGGGGGTCGGCCCCAAGCTCGAAGTTGAAGCGGGCCAGCTCCGGGCTCGCCGCCTCCAGGCCCACGCGCGCCAGGAAGGCCTCGTTGATCGGAGCCGGGGCCTGCTCGCCGTCCACCAGCCAGGCCTCCAGCTCATAGCCCCCCATGGGCCCGCGCCGGGAAAGGCCGCCCGTCCGGAACAGCTCCCTGAGCCGCTCCGTCTCCTCGTCCAAGCGCCGGGCGAACCGGTCGAAATCCCGCTGGCCGAATCGGCCGCCCTTGATCTCGCGCCCCATGGCCGGCCTTTTCCCGGATGGGAAGTGGGCGACCAGTATACATTCTTCAGGCTCCCGCGTGTCTTCGGGCCGCAACTACGGATTTTTCCCCATGGAGATTTCCAAACCCCTAAGGGGATGAGAAAAACCGGCTTCCATGGTCTAAATGGGAAAGAGGCGATGCGTCCCGGGTGCTCCTCCCGGGCGCGTAATCCTATGGAAAAGAACGAGATCGCTGCCTGAGGAGGCACAGCATGTACGACGTCCGCGCCATCCGGTCCATGTATCCGCACCCCATGCCGGCACGCTGTCTCCATCTCACGGAGCGCGGCTACTGCGTCGGCGGGGCCCTCCAGTGCTATGTAGATCGCAAGGAGGTGCCCTTCGGCGGCGCCTTCCCCAGCCCGCACACCCTGAGCGCGGTGCTGCGGCGCGCCAACCCGCGCCTGAACCGCTTCGAGGCCCGCACGCTGGCCGGCCAGATCACCTCGGCCAACGACACCGGGGAGTTCGAGCGGGCCTGGGAGCGGGCGCGGGAAGCGCTGGCGCTGCACTACGAGGAGGGGCTGCCCGAGGCGGCCCAGAAGCTCCGTCCGCGCGACGGGAAGCCCGCCGGCCCGCCGGTGGTCGACGCGCCCCACGCTTCCAGCTAGGGTGCCTTCCGGGATCCGATCCCGGTGGAAGGTGTGATGCTGTGGCGAACCATCCGCGCCTACTTCCTGCCTTCGGCCCACCCCGGTCTGGAGCCGGTGAAGGACCGCCGCGGCGAGGAGTTCCGCCCCAAGCGGGATGAGTACGGCGAGCGGGTCGAGGACCAGGAGCTGGAGGTCTGGGACAGCCACCAGGCGGACCGCCGGCGGGAGCGCAACCGCGCGCTGGTGCGGCCCTACATGGGGCTGTACATCCGCCGGTGGGCGGTGCTGGGCGGCCTCCTGTGGGCCGCCAGCGAGCTGGTGGGATGGGCCGGGCTGCCGCTGGGGTCCTGGATGGTCTTCTCCGGGGCGGTGGTGGCCTTCCTGATGGTGATCATGCTGCTCCTGCTGCGCCAGGAGATGGGCTCCTAGCCGGGCCCCCTCCGGGACTCCGCCCCGGCGGGGAGGGCCCAAGTGCGGGACGCGCCCATGCCCAACCTTCTCTTGCCTCGTGGCTCAATTGCGCCGCTGCCCCTCCGCGCTGTCTGAAAGCTGCACGTCCGGCCGTTTGCCGGCTAAAGGAGCACGCTTTCAAGGCCCTATAGCCGCCCCCTGGCTGGGATCCGGCCCGGGGGCCTCCCCGCCGGGAACCCCGGGCTTCCGCACTGATCTATAAGGAAAACCCTCCTTTCCCGCAGCTTCCAGGATGGCCGTGAACGATCAATCCCCCGTTCATACCGACGACCTGCAGCTCCTCCTCGCCACCCTGCCCCACCCCCTTCGGGAACGCATGGAAGACCTGCCCCATGCCGACCTGGTGGAGGTGGTACTGGACGTGGGCCGGCCCGCCCAGGCCCGCTACCCCGATCGCGCCGTGGATCTGACCTCCGGGGCGGTGACCCGGGAGCACATCGACCGGGTGGTGGCCTCCGTGGGCGAGTTCAGCGCCGACAACCGTGCCGGCATCGAGGGCACCCTGCACCGCATCTCCGCCATCCGGAACCGGCAGGGGCGCATCATCGGCCTGACCCTGCGGGCCGGGCGCGCCGTGTACGGCACCGTGGAGCCCATCCGCGACCTAGTGGAGTCGGGCAAGGGGGTGCTGCTGCTGGGCCGGCCCGGCGTGGGCAAGACCACCATGCTGCGCGAGGTGGCGCGCATCCTCGCCGACGACCTGAACAAGCGGGTGGTGGTCATTGACACCTCCAACGAGATCGCCGGGGACGGCGACGTCCCCCACCCCGGCATCGGCCGGGCCCGGCGGATGCAGGTTCCCCACCCCGACCAGCAGCACGCGGTGATGATCGAGGCGGTGGAGAACCACATGCCGGAGGTAATCGTCATCGACGAGATCGGCACCCGCGAGGAGGCCACCGCCGCCCGTACCATCGCCGAGCGCGGCGTGCAGCTCATCGGCACCGCCCACGGCAACACCCTGGAGAACCTGGTGGCCAACCCCACCCTCGCCGACCTGGTGGGCGGGGTGAAGACGGTCACCCTGGGCGACGAGGAGGCCCGCTTCCGCGGCACCCAGAAGACGGTCACCGAGCGCCGCGGTCCGCCCACCTTCGAGTCCGTGGTGGAGCTGCCCAGCCGCCACGAGATGCTCGTCCACCCCGACACCGCCCGCTCCGTGGACGAGTTGCTGCGCGGCGTGCACCCCCGGCCCCAGCGCCGTACCGCGGCGCCCCACGGCCAGCCGGCCGAGGAGGAGCAAGCCCCGCCGTTCGCCCCCGGCCCATCCGCCGAGGTCCCGGAAAGCAAGGAGGCCTCCGCGGCTCCGGAGCCCCCCGGGCCCCGCGCGGCGGCCCCGGCGCGGGAGCCCGCCCCGGGACCGCTCGGCGCGGACGGCCCCGTGCGCATCTACCCTTACGCCCTGTCCCGGGACCACGTGGAGCGGGTGATCCGCGACCTGCGTCTGGACGCGCGCACCGTGGACCGCCCGGAGCGGGCCAACCTGGTGATCGCCCGCCGCGCGCGGGCCGAGGACCCCAGGCTGCAGCGGGTGCTCGACGCCACCGGGGCACCGCTGCACGTGGTCAAGAAGAACACCACCGCGCAGATCCGGCGCCTGCTGGAGAAGGTCTTCACCGTCCTGCACGGCCTGGAGGACGAGGAGGTCAGCGACGCGGTGCGCGAGGCCGAGGACGCCGCCTGGCGGGTCCTAACCGAGGGCGAGCCCATCGAGCTGGCCCCCCATTCCGGCAAGGTGCGCCAGGTACAGCACGAGGTGGCGGTCCGGTACCATCTGGTGGCCGAGAGCGTGGGCAGCGAGCCGCTGCGCCACCTGGTCATCCACCCCGCCTAGGGCCGCGAATCCGACAGCAAGGGGGCTGTGGGAGCGGTCCATGACCGCGACCGACCACCCATTCGCGGAGCGTTCCCCGTCAACCCGCTCCAGCCCGGAGGCCCATTCCACCCGTGTCCCCTACCAAGCCGCCCCTGACCGAGCTGGCCTTCACCACCAACCCCGGCCTGGAGGAGCTGGCCTGCGCCGAATTCGGCGAGCGCCTGGCGGAGCACGGCCTGGATCCCGCCGCCCTGGAGCACCTGCCCTCCGGGTTCACCGGCTGGGCGCGGGTGCGCCACCCGGCCCCGCTGGAACGGCTCCTGGAGCCGGCCCGCGCCATGCGCTCCATCCACCACATCCTGCGCCCGGTGGCCACCTTCGAGCTCCCCGAGGAGGCGCCCCTGGAGGCCCTGGAGGCCCAACTGCGCGCGCTGCCCCTGCCCGAGCTGGAAGAGGCGCCCCCCTTCCGGGTCACCAGCCAGCGGACGGGCACGCACCCCTTCACCAGCCACGACCTGCAGCGGGAGGCAGGGGCGGTGCTGGTGGAGCGCTTCGGCGCGCCGGTGGACCTGGAGGGCTTCGCCGTCAACGTGCGGGTGGATGTGAACGGGTCGCAATGCGCGGTGGCCATGCAGCTGACCCGCCGGGCCCTGTCCAACCGCTACGAGCGGGCGGGCAATCCCCGGGTGGCGTTGCGGGCCAACGTGGCCTACGCCTGCCTGCGCCTGGCCCGCCTGGAAGAGGCGAACGGGCGCCTGCTGGATCCCTTCTGCGGCTCGGGCACCGTGCTCATCGAGGCGGGGCACCTGCTGCCCGGCTGGGAGCTGCACGGCAGCGACTGGAGCGCCCGCGCGGTGGACGGGGCCCGGGAGAACCTGACCCGCCTGGGGCTGGAGGAGCGGGCCCACCTGGAGCAGGCCGACGCCCGCCACCTGGCCGAGCGCTACCCCGCGGGGTTCTTCGACGCCATCGTCACCAACCCGCCCTACGGCATGCGCATCGGCCGGGGCATCCAGTTCCTCCCCTTCTACCTGGATCTGCTCCGCCAGGCCGGCGCCGTGCTGCGGCCGGGCGGGCGGCTGGTGGTGCTGGTGCACCAGCGCCCGGCCTTCAATGACGCGCTGCGCCAGCTTGGCGGCTTCCGCATCCGCCACGTGCAGGTGGTGGAGACCTCCAACCTGTATCCGGGGGTGTTCGTGCTGGAGCGGTTATAGGGGGAAAAGGCCGGGAGGACGCTCCTACGGGGCAGCTACGGGGCCTCACCCACCTCCGCCAGCTCCGTGCGGGGCATGAGCTGGTTGGGCCAGCCCTTCGGGGTATCCAGGATCAGGCGGCCCTTGCGCACCCAGCCGCGCCCGAGCACGGTCCGCGGCGAGCGGACGATGTAGGGGCCGCCCTTGTCGTCCAGGGGGGCGTGCTCGATCTGGTGGTTGTACATGAGCCGCAGGCCGGTATCCCAGTCCACGTCCACCACGTTGCGGGTGGCCGGGGCGCCGAAGCGGCGCAGGAAGGCGCTGGTGGGGAAGCCGCGCGGTGGGGGCTGGCGCATGAGGCACAGGCCCACCCAGTCCACCTTCACCTCCACCGGCGGGGCGCAGTCCTCGTGGACGATCCACACAGGCTTCTCCCGCTTGTCGCCGGCCCGCCACCACAGGCGATGACGGGCGAACAGGTCCCGCTCCAGGCCGAAGCGGTCCTCCAGGTAGCGCCAGATCTCCCCGGGGTCCGGATAGGGCTCAAAGGCGGCGGAGTCGCGCGACAAAGAAGCCTCCCGTGTCGTTCAGATGGGGCCAGAAGCGGATGGCGTTGGCCACGTCGGGGCGGAAGCGCTGCCCCTCCCACTCGGTGACGCCCGGGGCCACGTGCACTCCCTCCGGGACCTGGATGGGCTCGATGGCCGCCTTCTCGGGGTAGATGCCGTCCAGCACCGCCTCGTTCTCCTCCGGGGCGTAGGTGCAGGTGGCGTAGACCACGGTGCCCCCCGGGCGCACCAGCTCCACGGCGCGCCGCAGCAGGCTCTTCTGGATGGCCGCCAGCTTGTGGAAGTCGTCCTGGACGATGCGGGCGCGGTTGCCGCCGCCCGCCTTGCGGCTGGTGCCCTCCCCGGAGCACGGGGCGTCCACCAGCACGCGGTCGAAGCAGGCCTCGCCCGGGATGTGGGCGCCGTTGGCGTTGGCGGAGGCCGCGCAGGTGAGGCCCAGGCGGGTCACCACATCGTGGACCCCCTGCAGGCGGCCCCACTTGCGGTCGTTGGCCACCAACCGGCCCCGGTCGCCCATGCCCACCGCGGTGCGGGCGGCCTTGCTGCCCGGGGCGGCGCACATGTCCAGCACCTCCTCCCCCGGGCGGGCGTCCAGCGCCCACACCGGCCACAGGCTCACCTCCTCCTGGCTGTGGATGAGCCCCAGGGCGAACTCGGGCCACTTCCCGGGCCGCGAGGCGCCGGCGGGGATGCGCCAGGCGGCGTCGAACCAGGGGATGCGCTCCGCCTCCGGGCAGCGGTCGGGAAGCCAGTCCTCCACCTCCGCCGCGGAGGTGCGCACGGTGTTGGCCCACACCACCCGGTGCAGCGGCTCCTCGGCCGCCGCCAGGAAGGCGTCCAGGTCGTCGACGATGGGGGCGTAGCGGCGCAGGTGCTCCATGGGGCTCCGGCCTCCGGAAAAGCGCCATAACCTAGCCGAGACCGGCAGCGCAGGCAACCGGCAGCGGAAGAAAACGCCAAGGCACCAGGAAGCCAAGAAAAACGGCAGTAATAACCGGCAAGGACGCCAAGATCGCCAAGGAACGGCGAAAAGCGCATAGAAGAACCCGGTAGAAACAGGGTCTCCCCTTCCGGTGATACCCGCGAGGCGGTGGGAGTGGCTATCAGCCGCGACCGCCGAACCAAGAAACGGCGTCGCGGTCCCGGACCGCTCCCACGACGGCCCTTCCCCACCAGGGGATGCTTCAGGTTTCTTGTTTTGTACCGTTTCTTTCTTGGGGTGCTTGGCGTCCTTGGCGGTTCGCCGTCTTGGCTTCTTGGCGCTTTGATGTTGCCTGGTTACTTCGGCTCCTGAGAAAGGGCCACCTCGTGGATCTCCATCCGGTTGTCCCCGGCGAACATCTCCCGCGGCGGCGGGTCGGCGTGGGCGGCGCGGAAGTCCTCCGATTCCGTCCAGGCCCGGAAGGCCGCCATGGATTCCCAATAGGTCTTAACCACGTAGGGTCCGGACTCCACGGGGCGCAGGATCTCCATGCGCACGAAGCCCGGTTGCTGCTCCACCTGCCCGGCCCGGTTACGGAAACGCTCCTCGAAGGCCTCCTCCCAGCCCTCGGCCACGGGGATGCGGTTGGCCACCACGATCACGGTTCGCTCCTGTCGGTCGGTATCCAACACTGTGTTGATTTTCCCCTCCTCCGCCCCCATTTGAAACAGGGAAAAGGAGCGAGGCACGAGGGAGGATGCAACGTGAACGGACTGGACCAAGTACGCCGCGGCCTCGGCCGCGCCTGGGACTCCGTCCTGGAAGGCTGGAACCACCTGCGGGAGAACGCCGCGGGGGCCCTGACCCGGTTCGTGCCCTCCAAGGATACCGGAGAGGTGGAAACGGCGGAGGACCGCATCGCCCTGCGCAGCCCGCGGTGGGGCCTGCTGGCCGCCGACGTCCGCGAGGCCGAGGACGAGGTGGAGGTGCGGCTGGAGGCACCCGGCATGGAGGCCGGGGACTTCGACCTGCAGGTGGAGGACCGCTACCTGGTGGTCACCGGCGAGAAGCGAGTGGAGCGCGAGGACAAGCAGAGCCGGCACTACGTGCTGGAAACCGCCTACGGCCGCTTCGAGCGGGTCATTCCCCTGCCCGCTGAGGTGGAGGAGGACAAGGCCAAGGCCAAATACCGGCGCGGCGTCCTACGGGTGACCCTGCCCAAGTCCGAGCGGGCCAAGCGCCGGCGCATCGCCGTGGAGTCCGGCTGATCGGGGAGCCAAGCGCGCCCGGGAGCCCCGGCGAGGCGGAGCCCTGCGCCCTGTGCGGGCGCGCGGGGCCCCGCCTCACCGTGCATCATCTCATTCCCCGCGCCCTGCACCGGCGCAAGTGGGTGCGCCGGCGCTACGGCACCGAGGAGCCCAGGCACCGGGTCCTCCCCGTCTGCCGGCCCTGCCACAGCCACATCCACGCCGTGCTCTCCGAGCAGGAGCTGGCCCGGGACTACAACACCGCCGAGGCCCTGCTCCGCCACCCCGAGATCCAGCGCTTCACGGCCTGGATCGCCGACAAGCCCGCCGACTTCCGGCCGCGCTCCCGGCCCAAGAAGCGGTAGGACGGCGGCCGCTCAGGGGACCTCCTCCCGCTCCGCCCGCGCCACCTGATTGCGGCCCTGCTCCTTGGCCTGGTAGAGCGCCTGGTCCGTCCGCCGCAGCAGGCCGTCCTCCCCCTCGCCGGGACGGTACGCCGCCACCCCGAAGCTGCCGGTGACCGTCCCCTCGGGGATGGGGTAGGCGTGCTCCTCGATGGCCTGGCGGATGCGCTCGGCGAGCTCGAAGGCCCCGTGGCCGTCGGTCTCCGGGGCCAGGACCATGAACTCCTCGCCGCCCCAGCGGGCCAGGACGTCCACCTCCCGCAGGCGGGTGCCGGCCACCGCAACCACCTCCTGCAGCACCAGGTCGCCGCTCTCGTGGCCGTGGCTGTCGTTGATGCGCTTGAAGTGGTCCACGTCGAGCATGATCAGGGCCAGGGGCCGGCCGTAGCGCTCCGCCTTGCCCACCTCGCGGGCCAGATCCTGCTCGAACTGCATGCGGTTGGCCACGCCGGTTAGCAGGTCGGTGGTGGCCAGGCGGGTGAGCTCCTCCTCCAGGTGACGGCGGTGGCTGATGTCCAAGCCCATGCCGGCCAGGTAGCGCTCGCCGTCCAGCTCCACCCGGAAGCTGGTGAAGAAGTAGGGCCGGCGCGCCCCCGACTTGAGGACCAGATCCGCCTCCATGCTGGAGGAGCCCGTCTCGAAGGTCTCCCGGATTGCTCGGGCCACGTGGTCGCGATCCTCGCCCCGGAACAGCTCCAGGGGGTGCAGCTCCTCCAGCTCCTCCTCGCTGTAGCCGCTCACCTGCTCCAGGTTGCGGTTCCAGCGCCGGAAGCACCCCACCTGGTCCACTAGGTAGAAGATCCCCGGCAGGCTGTTGATCACCACGTTGGCGAAGCGGCTCTCGCGGTGGAGGGCGTCCTCCATGGCCCGCTGCAGGGAGCGGTCGTGAAGGAGGAGGATCGCTTGGCCGTCTGCCCCGGGGGCGCGGCCCACCGTCAGGCCCAGGGGGAGCGGATGGCCGTCGGCGTGGCGGCCGGTGACCTCTCGGGCCGGCTCCGCGTGGGCCTCGTCCGGGCCCGGCGCGGACAGGACATCGCGAAGGGGGTTGTCCCCCGCCTCCGCGAAGTCGGGGAGCAGCCGGGCCAGCGGCTCGCCCACCACCTGCTGGGCCCGGTAGCCGAAGAGCCGCTCGGCGGCGGGGTTGAAGGAGCGTATACGGCCTCCGGCGTCGACGCCCACCAGGGCCCCCGGGATGCGGTCGGCCAGGGACAGCACGCCCCCGGCGTCGTCGCGGGACCCGGCCGCCCGTCCCCGCTCGCGAAGGGCCCAGAGGACCGCGCCCAGGGCCACCCCCGCCAGCAGCGCCGCCCAGCCCCAGCCATCGGCGAGCCAGCCGGCGGGAAGCAGGCCGGTGCCCCAGGGCTCCGTCCCGCCCGGCGAGGGGGCCATGCGATCCAAGGCGTTCAACGGCGTGCTCTCCCCCTGACGGATGATGGCCGGGACGGGATGTCCGTTCCCCTTCCTGGCAATCTCCTACAGGGCGCGGCGGACAAACAACGTCCGCCGGCTCGCGGGGTCAAGTCACACGCCCAACCCCGTCAAAACCGCCGTCGCAGCCCCAGGGAGGGCACGTTGGAGCCGCCCTCGTCCGCCACCCAGCCGTAGGCCCCGGAGCGGTGGTGGAGGCGGGCGACGAGCGTCCAGGGCCCAAAGCCGGCCGGCCGCAGCGTCCCCTCGATGAACCAGTGCACCAGCACCCGCTCGGAGCCGTCGCCGTTGATCTCCTCCTCGAGGCGCGGGGTCCGGCTGGCCCAGGAGGGGCCGATGCCGAAGGCGGCGCCGGCCCGCCATCCCGGGCCCCCGTGGGCGCCCCGCCAGCGGAAGGTCAGGGCGGCGTTGATCTCCTCGTGGTCCTGCTCGCCGAAGTGCTTCACCAGCTGGACCTCCGTCTCCAGGGCCCAGCGCGGGTCGCGGTCCACCAGGCTCCAGCTCGGCGCCACCGCCAGCAGCCAGCCGTCCAGGTACTCGATGTTTCCGGGGCTGAGGAAGAAGTCCTCCCAGGGATTGACGCTGAAACGGCCTCCGTACACGGTCACCGCGTCCGGGGTCACGGCCGCAGCCGGGACGGGGCCGCCACCGGCGAGTACCGCCGCCAGCGCCCCGGCCGCCAGCGCCCTGCGTAGGCGCCCCGACCGCTTCCCCCCTTTCCCCCTTTTCATCGCCTCATACCTCACCTTCTTCGCGGCGCGCCCCCGCCAGGTCCTGCTGCATGGAGAGCATGGCCGGCACCAGCACCAGCACCAGCACGGTTGCGAAGGCCAGGCCGAAGGTGATGGAGGCGGCCATGGGGATCAGGAACTGCGCCTGGAGGCTGGTTTCGAACAGCAGCGGGGTCAAGCCCGCGATGGTGGTGAGGCTGGTGAGCACCATGGGCCGAAGGCGCCGGCAGGATGCATCCACCAGGGCCTCGCGCACGGGCATTCCCTGCTCCACCAGGTCGCGGAAGAAGCTCACCAGGATGATGGAGTTGTTCACCACAATCCCGGAGAGGCCGAACAGGCCGAACAGGGACAGCACGGTGAGGTCCAGACCCATGAGCCAGTGCCCCACCAAGGCCCCCACCAGGCCGAAGGGGATGGCGGCCATGACCACCAGGGGCCAGGCGTAGGAGGAGAACACCGCCGCCAGCACCAGGTAGATGAGCACCAGGGCGATGAGCAGGCCCCGCTGCATGTCCGCCAGGGTATCCGCCTGGTCCTCCGCCTGGCCCACGAACTCGTATTCGAGCCCGTACTCCCGTTCCAGGCCGGGCAGCACCCCCTCCTCCAGGGACGCCAGCACCCGGTTGGCGTTGGTCACGTCCCGGTCCACATCCCCCTGCACATGCACCGCCAGGCGGGCCTCGGCGTGGCGGATGGCCTCGAAGCCCCGCTCCGTCTCCAGCTCCACCACCGAATCCAGGGGCGCCATGCCGCCCTCGGGCAACCGGACGGGCAGCCAGCGCAGCGCCCCGGTGTCGTCCTGCACGGCGTCCGGCAGGCCCACCCGGACCTCCACCTCGTCCTGGCCGCGGTTGAAGATCTGGGTCAGGTGGCCGGCGTAGGCGGAGCGCAGCTGGCCGCCCACCGTTTCCTCGGTGAGCCCCAGGGCCCGGCCCTCGCTGGTCACCCGGTAGAGGAGCTGCTCGCGGCCGTGGGGCATGTCGTCCTCCACCGCCGAGACACCGGGATAGCCCTGCAGAGCGCCCGCCAGATCCTGGGCCGCCGCCTTGAGGCGCTCGGGGCCGGCGCCCGTGAGGCGGATATCGATGTCCCGGCCCGGCGGCCCGCCGGTGCGGGCCGTCAGGGTGAAGGATTCCATACCGGGGGGCCGCTCGATGCGCTCCCGCCAGCGGGCGATGAACCCGCTGGCCGTCACCGCGCGCGCCTCGGGGCTGACCAGCTCCACCACCATGGAGGCGAACTGGTCCCCGCTCTGGCCGCCCCCCGTCTCCTCCTCCCCGCTGGTGGTGCCGTGCCGGGCCACGGCCACGCGAAGGGGATCCCCCCGCACGGCCGCGTTGGTGGCCGCCAGGGTCTCCTCCAGGTGCTCCAGGAAGGCGTCCACCTCGGCCCGCGGCGTTCCCGCCACGAACTTGGCGTTGGCCTGGATCACATTGCCCTCGGGGGTGGGGAAGAAGGAGAAGGGCAGCCGCCCCCCGGCCAGCAGCCCCACGGCCACCACCAGCACGGCCACCCCACCCGCTATGGTGGTTCCCCGCGACACCACCGCCCACTCCAGGGTGCGGCGGAAGGGGCCGTCGCGGAAGCGGTTGAAGGCCCCCTCGAAGCGGCTGCGGAAGCCGTGGCCGTCGCGCTCGCGGTCCATGCCCTCCAGCCCGCCGCCCAGGTGGCGGGGCAGCACCAGGAAGGCCTCCAGCAGCGAGGCGGCGATAACGCACACCACCACCACGGGGATATCGAACAGGATCATGCCGATGGTCCCGCCCACCAGCATCAGGGGCAGGAAGGCGGCCACGGTGGTCAGGCTCGACGACAGCACCGGCGGCCACATGCGCCGTGCGGCGTTGACGGGGGCCTCCATGGGCCCCTCCCCGGTGCCCTGGTACCGGTGGAGAGCCTCCTCCCCCACCACGATGGCGTCGTCGACGATGATGCCCAGGGTCATGATGAGGGCAAACAGGGAGATCATGTTCACCGAGCCGCCCAGGCCGTGGAGGATGGCCAGGGCCGCCAGGAAGGACACGGGGATGCCCAGTGCCACCCAAACCGCCACCCGGCCGCGCAGGAACAGGAACAGGGTGGCGAGCACCAGGAGCAGGCCGCCGACGCCGTTCTTCACCAGGAGCATGATGCGCTCCTGGAGCAGGCTCCAGGCCTCGTCGTAGGTCTCCATCCCCACGCCCGGCGGGAGGTTGGGCTCCACCTCCTCCACCCAGCGGTTGAGAATGCGCGCCGACTCCAGGGTGTCCCCGGTCTGGCTGCGCTTGAGCTCCAGCTCCACCGCCGGGTGGCCCTGGTGGGTCAGGCGCACCTCGCCCTCCTGGTCCTGCAGCTCCACCTCGGCCATGTCGCCCAGGGGCACCCGCCCGCTCTCCGTCCCCGAGCGCACCTCGATGTCCTCGAAGGCCACGGCCCGCCGCCGCTGGGTCTCGCTGCGCAGCTGCCGGCCCGCCACCGCGTCGCCGATCTCCCCGGCGGGCAGGTCCACGCTCTGGGCCGCCACCCGCTCCGCCACCTCCTCCAGGGAGAGGTCCATGGCGTGCAGGTTCGCCGGCGGCACCTGGATGGCCACCTTCTGCTCCGGCAGGCCGTTGATGTCCACCTTGGCGATGCCGCGGTCGAGGAGCTGGTCGCGCAGGTCCTGGGCCAGCTCGCGCAGCTCGGCGCGGCCCTGGGGGGTATCGGGGCCGTCCTCGGCGTAGAGGAGCACGGTGGCCACGGGGTCGAACGGGGTGACGCGGAGGACCTCGGGCTCCTCGGCCTCCTCGGGGAGGTTGCGCACCTGCCCCACGCGGGACTTGGCCTCCTCCAGGGCCTCCCCCATGTCCGCGTCCTCGCGGTACTCCAGGGTGATGGTGGAGCTACCCTCCGTGGAGGTGGAGGTGATCTTGTCCAGGTGGTCGAGGTTGCGGAGCTCCTGCTCCAGGGGGCGGGTGACGGCCTCCTCCATGTCGGAGGCCGCCGCGCCCTCCCAGACCACGGTCACCGTGATGCGGCCCAGGTCGAAGTTGGGGAAGAACTGGGTGTTAATCTGGCTCAGGGCGTAGACGCCGGTGAGCACCATGAGCGCCATGAGCAGGTGGCCCGCCACGCGGTTGCGGGCGAAGCGGGCGATGAAGCCCTGGCCGTCCTCCCTTGTCACGGCGTCCCCGCCCCCGCCTCGCCGTCCTCGCGGACCCGCACCTTCAGGCCGTCCCGGGCCCGGGGCAGCTGGGTGGTCACCACCCGGTCACCGTCGCGCAGTTCCGGGGAGCGGACCAGGGCCAGGCTGGGGCCGTCGGCCACCGCGTGCTGGCCCGCCCGCTCCACCTCCAGGCGCACCATGCGTCCCTCCCGCACCACGAACATGCGGTCGTGGTCGTACAGCGCCGAGTAGGGCACGGCCACCAGGCCCGGCCGCTCCGGCATCTCCACCGTCACCTCGGCGAAACGGTCCAGGGCGAGGTCCGCCGGGGCCTCCTCCCGGATCCGGAACAGGGCCTCCACCCCGCCGGAATCCTGCGGGCTGCGCCCGCCCAGGCGGTCCAGCTCCGCCTCCAGCTCGCGGCCGTCCACCCGCACCGTGGCGGTGATCGTGCGCTCCGCCTCCAGGGCCCGCACCACGGCCTCCACCCGGGTGGCGGGGATGGTGGCCCGCACTTCCAGGGCGTCGGTGTCGTACAGGCCCACCAGCTCGTCCCCCGCCCGCACCCGGTCGCCGGGGGCCACCTCCACGGAGGTGATGCGCCCCCGGAAGGGCGCCTCCACCCGGGTGCGCTCCAGATCCCGCTCGGCCTGGGCCACCTGGGCCGCGGCGCGCTGGCGCTGGGCCTCCAGGCCCTCCAGGCGGGCGTCGAAGCTCTCCACCTGCAGCCGCTGACGGATCAGCTCCAGCCGGGCCCGGCGCCGCGCCTCCCGCGCGGTGTCCAGCTCCGCCCGGGAGCCCATGTCGCGCCCCGCCAGCTCCTCGGCGCGGTCCACCGCGCGGCCGGCCAGTTCCACCAGGGCTTGCTGCTGCTCCAGGGACTCCTGGTCGGCCCGGTGCTGGGCCCTGGCCTCCTCGATGGTGGCCTCGATCTCCGTGAGGTCGGCGCGCCGCTGCGCCAGGTCGTCCTCGATGTCCCCGCTGTCCAGCCGCACCAGGAGGTCCCCCTCCGCCACCACCCGCCCCTCGCGAACGGGCACCGCCTCCACGTCGCCCTCCACCGCGGCGGTGCGGGTGGAATGGCGTGGGGACTCCAGGCGTCCGTACAGGGAGAGGGTGGGGGCGCGCGGCCCGGGGGAGACCGTCCGGACGTCCACCACCCAGGCGGGCTCCCCCTCCTCCTTGGCCGGGGGCTCAGGGCGGGTCACCACCAGCACCCAGAACAGGCCCGCGCCGATCAGCAGGATCAGCAGGGGCGGCAGATAGGGACGCATCCGGTGCAGTGCTTCCATGCAGGGACCAATCTCGCGATGCGGGGACAAGCGGGGCCCGCTGTCCCGGAGCCCGGACGCCGGCGCTCAGTCCAGGCGGGCGCCGTCCGGGGCGAAGAAATGCAGAGCGCCGGGGTCCAGGGCCAGGTCCGCCACCTCCCCGGGCTGCGGCGCCCCCTTCTCCAGCCGGGCCACCAGCGGGGGCGCGGTGTCGGGGGACTCCGGATCCACCGTGGACACGGGCGGCTCCAGGTACAACAGGATCTCATGCCCGAGAAATTCGCGCATGCGCACGGGCAGGCGCAGCCGTTCCCCGCCTTCCACGCCCCCCGGCACCACGAAACCCTCTGGACGCACGCCGAGGAGCACCTCCTGGGGCCCGCCCCCGGCCAGCGCCGCCGGCACCACCTCCACCGGAAGGGTCACCTCCTGCGCCCCCAGCTCCGCGCGCCAGCCCCCCGCTTCCGGGTGGATCCGGGTCCGCAGCAGGTTCATGCCCGGGCTGCCCAGGAAGGCGGCCACGAAGGCGTTGGACGGGGCCGCGTACAACCGGTCCGGGGCGTCCATCTGCTGCACGACGCCGTCGCGCAGCACCGCCACCCGGTGGCCCAGGGTCATGGCCTCCGCCTGGTCGTGGGTGACGTAGATGGTGGTGGCGCCCAGACGCCGCTGCAGGGCAGCGATCTCGGCGCGGATACGCACGCGCAGCTTGGCGTCCAGGTTGGACAGCGGCTCGTCCATGAGGAACACGGCGGGCTCCCGCACCAGGGCGCGGCCCATGGCCGCCCGCTGGCGCTGGCCGCCGGACAGGGCCTTCGGCCGGCGCTCCAGCAGCTCCGTAATGCCCAGCAGCCGGGCGGCCTCCTCGGCGCGGCGGCGGCGCTCCGCCCGCCCCAGGCCCCGCATGCGCAGCGGAAATTCCAGGTTGCCACGCACGGTCATGTGCGGATACAGGGCGTAGTTCTGGAACACCATGGCCACGTCCCGTTCCCCGGGGCCCGTGTCGTTCACCGGCCGGTCGCCGATGCGCACGGTGCCGCCGGTGGCCGCCTCCAGGCCCGCGATCAGGCGCAGGACCGTGGACTTTCCGCAGCCGGAGGGCCCCACCAGCACCACCAGCTCGCCGTCCGCGACCTCCAGGGACAGGTCGCGGACCGCGGCGGTGCCGTCGGGGAAGGTTTTCGCCACCCTCTCCAGGGCCACGGCGGCCACGGGCCCTACTCCACGGGGTTGCGCAGGGTGCCGATGCCGCTCACGTGCACCTCCACCCGGTCGCCGGAGCGCAGGTAGCGCGGCGGGTCGAAGCCCGCCCCCACGCCCTCCGGGGTGCCGGTGGCGATGATGTCCCCGGGCTGCAGGGTCATGCCCGCGGACAACGTCTCGATCAGCGTGGGGATATCGAAGATCAGGTCGTCCAGACGGCCCGCCTGGCGGCGCTCGCCGTTGACGTGAGTGGTCACCTCCACCGTGTCCAGCTCGGAGAGCTCATCGGCGGTCACCAGCAGGGGGCCCATGGGGCAGAAGCCGTCCAGGCTCTTGCCCAGGAACCACTGGGTGTGGCGCTTCTGCAGGGTGCGCGAGGTGACGTCGTTGACGATGGTGTAGCCGAAGACGTGGTCGAAGGCCTCCGCGGCAGGGATGCCGCGGCCGCCGCGACCGATGACCACCGCTAGCTCGCCCTCGTAGTCGACGGACTCGGTGGGATCCAGGTGGGCGGGGATGGGCTGGCCGGGGCCGGAGACGGCGGTGGGGGCCTTGGTGAAGAAGATGGGGTATTCGGGCAAGTCGCCGCTCACCCCGCTTGCCGAGCCCGCGGTGCCGGAGAACTCCCCGGCGTGGGCGGCGTAGTTCTTGCCCACGCAGACGACGTTGCGCGTTGGCTGCGGCAGGGGCGCCAGGACGCTGACCTCCTCCAGGGCCGGCCGAGCCTCCGCCGGCGCCTGCTCGGCGGCCTCCAGCGCCGCGTTCAGTGAGGCCTCGCCGCCGGCGACGAAATCGGCCATGTCCCGCGGCAGCCGCGGCTCCACCGCCTGGAGGTCCACCACCCGCCCCGCCTCCAGCTCCACGAGGCCGATGCGGGTGCTGCCCTCCCGCTGGAATGAGATCAGGCGCATGCGCCACCTTTCCTGGGTTGGCTGGTCCTCCCCCGATTGTACACACGCAGGCGGGCCTGGCCCTCAAGGCCGTCGGGACACACCGGACACGGCGACAACGCGGGGGCGGACGCGGGAGGGCGGCCCGGGCTATGCGGGGCTGCGCAGCAGGTCCACGCGGATGGGCATCTCAAATTTGGCGCCGTCCGGGCCCATGTAGCCCTCGAAGGTCTCGCGTACCTGCTCGTAGAGCTCCGGGCTCAGGTTGTGCTCGGTGTGGGTGACGCCGAGCACCTTGTCCTCGAAGTCGGCGAAATCGTCGAAGTCGTTGCGGGTGTTGAAGAAGCGCTGCTCGACCAGCTCCAGCACGCCACCGTCCACGGCCCGCTGCACGGCCTCGAAGGCCTTGCGCCGCACCTCGCCCTCGTCGTGGAACAGGCGCAGCACCTCGTTGAAGTCGCCGGCGTAGACCGGCTCGGAGATGTAGGCCACCCCGCCCGGGCGCAGCACCCGGCGGATCTCCTGCATGGCCTGATCCATGGACTCCACGGGCACGTGGTGCAGGGACTTGAACATCAGCACCACGTCGGCGCTGTCGTCCTCAGCCGGGATGGCCTCGGCCCCGGCGCGGGCGAAGGTCACCGTGTCCGGGACGTCCGTGGCCTCCAGATTCTTGCCGTGCTGGATCTCGTCCACCTCGCAGGCCAGGACCGAGGCCGGGCGGCCGGTGCCGGCGATGGCGCGGGTGTGGGCGGCCGCGCCGCAGCCCAGCTCGATGACCCGGGCGCCGTCCAGGGGCAGCAGCTCGGAGTAAACGTCGGCCTCTTCCACCACCTCGGTCACCGAGGGGTCCTGGATCTTCATATTCGCTGCGCTCATGGGTGGTTATCTCTCCCTGCCGGAATTAATTAGCCAAAACTAATACAGTAACGCATGCCCGCAGTTGGGCCCAACTTGCGGCGGCCTCCCCTATCTTCTTGGGCAGCCAACCTGACCTGACTCTCCCCGCCTGCGTGAATCATGCTCGGGAGAAGGCGTAGCGTGGGGAGCAGGGCTTGCGCCCTTGCGCTTGGCCAGCCCAGTCCCCTTCCAACCATTCCCTGGAGGCACCCATGGGCAAGATGATCGATTTCGAGCGGCCCGACGGCCAGACCGCGCAGGGCTACCTGGTGGAGCCGGAGCATCCCGCAGGGCCTCCCGGCATCGTGGTGATCCAGGAATGGTGGGGCGTGAACGACCAGATCAAGGGAGTGGCGGAGGAGCTGGCCGCCGCGGGCTACCGGGCGCTGGTTCCCGACCTCTACCGGGGCGATAAGACCGTGGAGGCGGAGGAGGCCGAGCACCTCATGAAGGGGCTCGATTTCAGTGATGCCGCCGGGCAGGACGTGCGCGGCGCCGTCCAGCACCTCAAAGCCACTGGCAGCACCAAGGTGGGCGTCACCGGCTTCTGCATGGGCGGCGCGCTGGCGCTACTGGCGGCGGTCCACGTCCCCGAGAGCGACGCCACCGTGGTCTGGTACGGCTACCCCCCGCTCGAATACGTCGACGCCAACTACATCCAGGCCCCACTGCTCGGCCACTGGGGCACCCGGGACGAGATGTTCCCCATCTCCGGCGTGGACGACCTGGAAAAGAAGCTGGAGGCGGCGGGCGTGATTTACGAGTTCCACCGCTACGACGCCAAGCACGCCTTCGCCAACGAGACCGCGGACTCGTACAACCTCGAACCGTTAGAGCACAATCCGGAGGCCGCGGAGCTGGCCTGGGAGCGGACTATGGGGTTTTTTGATAGGCATTTGAAGTAAAACGGGATGAGTAGCCGGGGGGAGTAGGGGCTCGGGTGATATCGAGAACCCCGGCCAAGGCAAATGGCAAAACCAAACTCCAACTTAACCCGAGCTCCCAAACGGCGGAAAGATCCGTATTTTTAATTTAATTCTAGTCGAAAATCAGGAAAATGTGCTCCTTAGCCATTCCTCTTTTCCTCCTTTGCCTGAGTCATGTACTGGGTCCAATTGGTGTTCTCTTTTGATATCAATGCTTCAACCCGATGAACCAACATTTGAAGGCGCTCCTCATCTTCACAATCGTAGGGGTCGGAACACGTTAGAAACATGTACTTTTCTTTTTTTAATGATTCGCAGGTGGTCCTATATTCAATCCAGTGCTCTTGGAATTGATATAACCCGAGCAGGCCCGCGATGCATGCAACAATGAGCCCAAGCCCGCCAACAATAACGCTAATATTGTCCTGATATACGTGTATATTGCCTGACAAGAAAGGAATGCTTACCGCGCAAACAATCTCGCCTACCCTGAGCCGCTTGAACCATCTTTGATTACTCTGACTTTTCCTGTCATACCAATTAATTTGGTCTTCAACACGATCTTTCAAATATTCCTCAGCGTTCATCTGCTTTCCTGTATAACCTATCTATCAGAAAGGGTACATAGTAGCCACTGTTTAAAGGACTTGTTCTGCATATTCAACGGTCAAATTATGTTCGGTATTTCTCTAGAACAATTTCAATATCCTTAATCCATTCACAGTCAACCCCCCGGCCTTCACGCGCCTCTCTTATCATCCTTAAGTTGTTCGCCGTAGTTTCTGGCTCCCATTTTTCTCGGATCGAGGCTATAGCTCTCCCCAAAGCATTTTGAGCCTCTTCGCGTTTTTGCGACAAAACATGTATTTCCAACTCTGTTGCATAATCCCAGTAATCAGGGTCCTTGCTAGCCAAGCGCCTTTTTACTGAATAAGCAACCACCGGAATAAGCTCCTCCCGCATTGGATCGGGAGGGTCGGAGCATTCCATCAGCGTTACAGCGTTAATTCCTGGATAGGCATCTCTCCAATCCGATTCAAAGCCCTGCCTGTATGCGTCAATAGCCTTTTTTAAGAAGGCACCTGCTGCTGGACTTTGGCTCGCTTTCGCCTTCACCCACTGATCCTTATACACTCGTCCTAGAATCCCATTGGTTTCACTACTAGGCCCATAGTTATTAATCAATTCTCTAAGCAAACCCTCTGCATCTTTGTGGCGTCCTATCCTATTTAAGGCAAAACCCAACTGTTCTTGGACAAGAATTGTTTGTTTCAGAGGAGGAGCCATCTTATCGGTCAAGCTAATCATTCTATCCCAATCTTTGACCGCCCTATAGGAAAGAAATAAGTCAATAACAATAGCCGGATCAGCGTCGACCACGTTAATTTCTTTTTCAATTCTTCCAATTGCATCACCATCCTGTTCCCGGGCCTGCCTTAAGCGTTCTTTCATGGCCTTTGAATACTCAACCATATCTCGGAATGCATCCGTCTTCAGCCTTTGAAGGTCAGGCCGAGGCACATCTGTTAAGAGCTGATACAAAGGGCTGTCATCTTCTGGATCACGACAAGCTTCAAGCCTTTCGGTTAATGATTGCCTAACTTTTATAGTATTTTCTGGAAATCCATAGTCGTCTACATTGTAAAGAATTGCTCTTAGGGGAGATACATCAAATGGCATTCGCATGCCACTTCCGGCAATGGCAACTGTACTATATGGCCTGACACCATGCCTTACACCCAACTCGTAAAACACATTAGCGTTTGCGGTTGTCAAGTCCGCTACAGCGTAGTCACACATCATGAGGCGCTCAAACATGGGTTTATGGATGATACCGCCTATTATTTCTTCATCTGCCCTTATAGGCTCTAAGCTAGCTTCCTGTATTGCAGGAGCAATTATCTGATCATATACAACATCAAATTCTACAACCCGCCCGCTTTCATCCGATTTTCTTCCGAATGGCATAAGAACAAAGCAATAAGGGTTCATTAATTATTCCCTTTACCGTGTTGCTAGATCCTGAAGCCTTTTCTCGCTCCAAGCGTAAAGGGTGATACCATTTTCCTCTAAAACCTTTGGCTTTGAACCATTTGTACCTTTCAACCTAATCGCATATACCGGTTTACGGTTTCCTAGGGTCGTTTCTACTTCTTCACGCACCCACCGACTCCGATGAGTCCTTTCACCCACAAAAACAATTGTCCTCGAGGTACCCTTCATCGCCTTTGAGATGGCTTGGCGAATAACAGAAATATCCTCGGTATCCCATCTTTTAAGAAGATCCTTCACGCGAAAGTTAAGAGCATTGTAATTCGAGTTAACAGCTCTCCCTTTAATAGTAAGAACTACTCCACGGTCAGCTTCCGTAAAACTAAAAAAACACACATTAGGCATATTGTTCTCCTTGCTTTAACGGTTTTCGTACCCTAATTGACCTACCAGCTATACGCCTTCCCATGGATAGCGTTAACTCGCCTGAGCAAGGTGGAAGTGGTACTTTTACGGTATTTTTTATGTAATAACGGGAAGGACCATATAAGCATAAAATCCAGGATTAGTTTTTCTTGGGGAGCCTTATTTTACAACCACCTACCGAGTTATATGCATTCTGAAGGAATTCTTTCATCAGACAAGGTTCCACCTTTTCCCGTAATTGAGGCGCATAAATTCCTTGGGACCCATGCTCCATTTCTGCATTCCGGTTCCCCCAATACCCCCTCACCCCTTCAACCCACTTTCCGCCACCCCCCGCACGAACCACCGCTGAAACGCCAAAAACACCACGATCACCGGCGCCACCATCATCACGCCGAAGGCGAGGATATCCCCCCATTGCAGGGGCGGCAGGGTGCGGAAGGCGGCGATGGCCACGGGCAGGGGGCGGACGCGCTCGCCGCTGGTGACCATGAGCGGCCAGAGGTACTGGCCCCACTGGAAGAGGAAGGTGAGGATGGCCACGGTGGCGAAGGCCGGCTTGGCGTTGGGGAGGATGATGCGGAAGTAGGTGCCGAGGACGCTCGCGCCGTCCATGCGCGCCGCCTCTTCCAGCTCCTTCGGCAGCCCCAGGAAGAAGACGTAGAACAGGTAGACGAAGAAGGCGTGGGCGACGAAGGGCAGGATCTGCACCACGTAGGTGTCCCGCCAGCCGAGCAGGGTCACCTGGTAGAACAGCGGCACGGCGATGGCCTCCAGAGGCAGGATGAGCAGGGCCAGCAACCCGGCGAGCACCCAGCCCCGCCCCCGCCAGCGCAGCCGCGCCAGGGCGTAGCCGAGGAAGCCGTTCACCAGCAGGCCGCCGAGCATGATGGCGCCGGTGATTAGCACCGAGTTGAACAGGAAGCGGCCGAAGCTCACCCGCCCGAAGACGTCGCGGTAGTTCTCCAGGGAGGCCTCGGCGGGCACGAAGGCCGCGGCGCTGCCCATGTCCGCCAGGACCCGGGCGTCCGGCTTCAAGCTGCCCACCACCATGAAGGCGATGGGGGCCACGTACACCGCCGCCAGGAACGCCAGCACGGCGTAGACCAGCAGCGCCTGCAGTCCCCCCCGAAGCCGCCTCATTCGATCTCCCGCTTTTCGCGCACCAGCCTCCGCTGCACCAGGGTCACCACCAGAACCAGCAGGAAGAACACCACGGTCATGGCGGCGCCCTGCGCCACCCGCTGGCGCTCGAACACGGCCGTGACCGCCTCTTACATGACCGTGGTGGTGGCGTCCAGCGGCCCGCCCTGGGTCATGATCTGCACCTGGTCGAACAGCCGGAAGGCGAGGATGGCGGTGACCAGGGCGACGAAGATCAGGGGGTTGCGCAGCTGCGGCAGGGTCACGTGCCAGAAGCGGCGCACCGGCCCGGCGCCGTCCAGTCGGGCGGCCTCGTGCAGGGTCTGCGGCACCCCCTGCAGGGCCGCAAGCAGGATGACCATCTGGAAGCCCACCCCCTGCCAGATGGACAGCAGCATGATGGCCGGCAGCGCCCAGCGGGGATCGTGCAGGAAGTCCACGGGCTCCCAGGCACCGAGGGTCAGCGTGGCCAGCGCGGCGTTCATGAGCCCGTCCGTGCCGGGGGCGTAGATCAGGATCCACACCACCGCCACCAGGGACATGGGGAACACCACCGGCAGGAAAAACAGGGTGCGGAACACCACCATGCCGCGCAGGGGCCGGTCGAGCAGCAGGGCCAGCCCCAGAGCCAGGGCCGTCTGCAGCGGCACCACCACCGCGGCGAACACCGCGTTATTGCGCAGGGCGTGGAGGAAGCCCGGGTCGGAGAGGATGCGGGCGTACTGTTCCAGGCCCGCCCATTCCACGGGCAGGGGCGAGCCCATGCGCAGGTCGGTGAAGGACAGCGCCAGGGCCAGGAGGAAGGGCAGCGCCACGAAGGCGAGCAGGCCGAGCAGGGCCGGGGCCGCCAGCAGCCAGGCGGCGGGGGTTTCGCGGTCGATGAAGGATTTCCAGCGATTCCGCAGTGGCATGGCCATTTTCGGCGATGTCGGGAGCTGCATCCACGCCGCAGCCGCCCGGGCTATTCAAAGTGGTCGCGGCGGGGGCCGCCGCTCCTACATCGACTTTTTACCGCCTTCGTGGTTCTTCGGGGAACCGGTAGCCCTCGTTGGCCTCCAGGTCGGCGTCGATCTCCGCCGCTGCCCGCTCTAGCACCTCCCGCACGTCCATGCCGTGGCGGATGTCGGCGAAGGCGTCCTGGAAGATGGTGGAGATCACAGGGTAGGCGGGGGTTCGGGGGCGCGGAACGGCCTGGCCGCCTTGCAGCTGCTCCGCCAGCAGGCGCAGGGGGCCGTCGGGGCCGTAGAGGGGGGAGCGCTCCAGCGCCGGCCGCGTGCCGGGGACGGCGCCGTTGGCCCGGGTCATGGCGAGGACCTCCTCGTCCTCCAGCAGGAAGGCCAGGAATTCCCCGGCGGCCTCCGGGTCCGGACAGGCCCGGGCAATGCCCCAGTTCCAGGAGCCCTGGGCGGTGCGGGTGCCCCGGCCGAAGTCGGGCAGCGGCAGCACCACCAGGTCCTCCCCCACCGCCGCGCGGTAGCGGGGGTAGTTCCAGTGGCCGCCCCAGGACAGGGCCACCCGCCCCTCCGTGAAGGCGGCGTCGTCCAGGTTGGGATCCACGTAGCCCGCCTCGATCCAGCCCTGGAGCCGCTCCATGGCGGCCACCGATTCCGGACTGTCCAGCACCCCCCGCGCCCGATCGTGGTCCGGCCGGGCGATGAGGCCGCCGCCCGCCGACCACAGCACCGGCGCGAAGGCGTAGGGGAACCACTCCCCCTCGTAGTTCAGGTGCAGGTCGAGGACGGCCCCGTCCGGGTCCGCCTCCGCCAGGAGGCCCAGCACCTGTTCGAATTCCTTTACACTCCAGGCCTCCCCCGGCCCCTCCGGGATCCGTGCGCCGATCTCCTTCAGCCGGTCGCGCCGGGCGTACAGCCCCAGGGCTGAATCGAAGGCCCCCACCGAGTACAGCCGCCCCCTGAAGGTGCCCTGCTCGCGGATGGAAGGCAGGATGTCCGCCCTGGTGTCCTCCGGCAGGAAGGGGCCCACGGGACGCAGGCTGCCCTGCCAGACGTACTGGTAGAGGTAGGGGCCGTCGAGCTCCAACAGGTCCGGCAGCTCCCCGGCCAGGGCGGCCGCCTGGACCTGGGCGTTGTAGGAGCCCTCGGGGATGAGGGTGAGCTCGATGCGGATCTCCCCCTCGTGCTGGGCGTTGAAGCGGGCCACCTGCTCCCGGATGGTGCGCCGCTCCGCCTCCCGCCCGGCGTGGTGCCAGGCCTCCAGGCGGACCGCCCCCCCTTCCCCGTCCTCCCCGCCGCAGCCCGCGAGCAGGAGGAGGGCAATCGGCAGCAGGTGTCGAATCGCTTTACAGCTTGGACGGCCGTCCACTCCGTGTCCGCGGTGTCCCGTTTTTTTCGCTTTGTTTAACAAGGGGAAATCCGGTCAGGCATGGGTGTTGCTCCGGAAGGGGTGTCTCCCAACCAAACACCAGAGGACTTTGCCATGACAAGGACCTACGGCACGGGCACCGCCCTGGCGCTGCTGCTGGCCGGCACGGGGCCGGTCCACGCCATCGCCGTGGACCCCTCGGAGGACGCC
Source organism: Thiohalorhabdus denitrificans (assembly GCF_001399755.1). Taxonomy (NCBI): domain Bacteria; kingdom Pseudomonadati; phylum Pseudomonadota; class Gammaproteobacteria; order Thiohalorhabdales; family Thiohalorhabdaceae; genus Thiohalorhabdus; species Thiohalorhabdus denitrificans. The sequence continues at coordinate 412,583 of NZ_LJCP01000011.1, forward strand.
GACACCCTGGTGGATGCCGTCCTCGGACCGGGGATCACCCTGGATGGCGCCCCCAGCTACAGCGATGGACCGGACGCCGCACAGTCGGGAATCTTTACAGGAGGTAACGACGCGGGGATCGGCATCGAGGAGGGCGTCCTCATGACCAGCGGCTCCGCGGCCAACGTGGACGGATCCAACCACGGCGACTACACCTCCACGGAGACGGGGGCCCCGGGCGACCCCGACCTGGATGCCCTGGTTGCGCCGGGCGAGACCCGGGACGCCGCCGTCCTCGAGCTCGATTTCTCCACCGACAGCGGCAACCTGGCCTTCGACTACGTCTTCGCCTCCGAGGAGTACAACGAGTTCGTCGGCTCCTCGTTCAACGACGTTTTCGCCTTCTTTGTGGACGGGGAGAACATCGCCAACATCCCCGGCACCGACACGCCGGTGAGCATCAACAACGTCAACGGCGGCAACCCCCTGGGCAAGGACGCCTCCAACGCCGACCTGTTCAACAACAACGACCTCGACGACGGCGGGCCCTTCTTCGACCTGGAATACGACGGCTTCACGGACGTGTTCACCGCAACCGCCACGGGGCTGGAGCCCGGCAGCCACACCATCAAGCTGGCCATCGCCGATACCGGGGACAACGACCTGGACTCCGGGGTCTTCATCGAGGGGGGGTCCTTCACCAGCCGGCCCGGCGACGGCACCACCCCGGTGCCCGCCCCCGGTACCCTGCTGCTGCTCGGGGCCGGATTCGCGGGCCTGGGCTGGGCGGGGCGCAAGGCCGTCGGCGCGCCTTCCCCGGGTTGAGCCCCGGCACGCGCAAAGGGCGGCCTCGGCCGGCCGCCCCCTGCGTCCCGCGCCCGCGGGCCGGACCGTCTAGTCGTTGCCGGGAACGTCGAGGGAATCCTGCTGGGAGGAGAAATAGCTGGCCAGGGCGTCGATCTCCCGATCGGTGAGGTTCTTGGCCTGCTGCTTCATGGTCGCCTCGTCACGCCTCCCGTCCCGGTACCCACGCAGGCTGTGGCTCAGGTAGGACTCGTACTGCCCGGCCAGGTGCGGGTACATGGGGACGGGGCTCTCGCCGGTCTCCCCGTGACAGGACTGGCAGGCCGCCACCCCCTTGTCGGGAATGCCCTCCTGGACGATCTCCTTGGCCGTCAGCCCGGAATCCTCCGGCCCGGACGAGTGGCCTTCCTCGGCCAGGGCGCTTCCGGCCCCGCCGCCGAGCATCAGGCTCATCAGTACAATGCCGGTACGCTTCATGCTCCCCTCCACGCGCGGAATTGGTCTCAAGCAGTCCGTCGCCCCCTAGGAACCCTCCTGGGCAAAGAAGGCGGCGATATCCTGGATGTCCTCGTCGGAGAGGGACCGGGCCTGGGACTGCATGGTCGCGTGCTCCCGGTCCCCGCTCCGGTAGGCCTCCAGGGCCGAGACGATGTACTGGGTCTGCTGTCCCCCTACCTTGGGCACGTTGTAGGTGGGGTAGGCGTTGGTGTACTCCGCCACCCCATGGCAGCCCATGCACTGGTAGGCCTTCTCCTCGCCCGCCACGGGATCCCCTTGCGACTGGGCCATGGCCGGTCCTCCCGCCACGAGAGCCGCCCCCAGTCCCAGCCAGACGCTTGCATGCCTCATGACCGCTCCTGTGTTATGCCCTGCCGGACCCTCCGCTTTCCGGCTCTCCGGGACAGTCCGGACAGAAAAGCGGATCCGTATGAACAGAATTTAAACCTGTACCTGTTGCAAAGTTACCTTGAACACCTTTTTTTAGCAAACAACAACATTACAGTTCCATGCAATAACCCAATATACGGATCTCTTTAATTTAGAGAGCATGACAATTTTTAAATTATTACATTACTATCTTTTTGATTAGTATGGCCGGGGACAGGGAACCCCACCCCGCCACGCTGATCCAAATGGTCCCCTCTTTCGGAGCTTTGCCATGCCCCTGGACGACGGTTCCGCGCCGGATTTCGACACCCCACTGCAGCTGCTGCGCGCCTGCCACGGCCGCGTGGAGCGCTTCGCCGAGCTGGCTGCGCATATCGCCGACCACCTGGAGGAGGGAACGCCTCCCGGACGGCCGGTGCGGGAGAGCTCCGGGCAGGTGCTGCGCTACTTCAACCAGGCGGCGCCCCTCCATCACGCCGACGAGGAGGAGGACCTGCTCCCCCGGCTCCGTCCGCGGCTCGGCCCCGAAGAGGCGTCGGAGCTCACCGCCCTGCTGGCGGAGCTGGCCGCCGAGCACGAGGCGCTGGACGAGCGCTGGCGGGAGCTGCGCCCCCTGCTGGAGGCCCTTCACGACGGTCGCGGCGTGGACCGGGAACGCTACACGGAGGCGGCGCGGCACTTCCGGGACGGCCAGCTGGACCATGTCCGCCGGGAGAACGCCCACCTGCTGCCGGCGGCGGAGCGCCTGCTGGACGAGGAGGACCGCCGCGCCCTGGGCGCCGCCATGGCCCAACGCCGCGGGGTGCGGCACAATAGGTAGCCCACGCGCACGGGGAATCGGCATGGACGCCACCGACAAGCTGAACGCCTTCCTGGGCATGCTGGAGCAGGGTCAGGACGGGCCCCTGCTGCGCTACTCCATCGGTCTGGAGTACCTCCACAAGGACGACCCGGAGCGGGCCGCGGAGCACCTCCGGCAGTGCCTGGAGCAGGACCCGGCCTACTCCGCCGCCTACAAGGCCCTGGCCGAGGCCGAGGACACCCTCGGCGCGGCGGAGGAGTGCCGCGCCACCCTGGAGCGGGGCATCGCCCACGCGGAGGAGCGGGGCGACCTGCAGGCCAAAAAGGAGATGGAGGTGTTCCGGAAGCGCCTGGACAAGGGCAAGCCGCTGCGGAACCGCTGAGACCATGCCCGCCTCCCTACGCCAGCACGCCCGCCGGACCCTTGAGGAGCTGGAGGCCGCCGGCCGCCGTCGAAGGCCCGTGGCCACCGGCACCGGCGACGGCCGTTTGGTGGCGCGCCACGGCCAGGAGCTGCTGGACTTCTCCTCCAACGACTACCTGGGCCTGGCCCGCGACCCGGAGGTGGCCCGTGCCGCCGAGCGAGCCCTGGCGGAGCACGGCACCGGCGGCGCCGCCAGCCGCCTGATCACCGGCGACCACCCGCCCTACGCCGAGCTGGAGGCGGAGCTGGCGGCCCTGAAGGGCACCGAGGACGCCGTGGTCTTCGGCAGTGGCTACCTGGCCAATCTGGGCATCCTTCCGGCCCTGGTGGATCGCCACGACCTGATCCTCGCCGACAAGCTCAACCACGCCTGCCTGGTGGACGGCGCCCGCCTGTCCGGGGCGCGGATGATCCGCTACCCCCACGCCGACGTCGCCGCCCTGCGGGCCCGCCTGGAGCGCTACCGGGGCCGATACCGCCACTGCCTGCTGGTGACCGATGGGGTGTTCTCCATGGACGGCGACCTGGCGCCCCTGGCCGAGCTGTCCGCCCTGGCGGCGGAGCACGACTGCTGGCTCATGACCGACGACGCCCACGGCGTCGGCGTGCTCGGCGGCGGCGCCGGCAGCACCGCCGCGGCCAGGCTGAGCGCGGAGGAGGTGCCGTTGCAGATGGGCACCCTGTCCAAGGCCGTGGGCGGGTACGGCGGCTACCTGTGCGCCGCCCGGGAGGTGGCCGACCTGATCCGTACCCGGGCGCGCAGCTTCATCTACACCACGGCCCTGCCACCGGCCACGGTGGCGGCCAACACCGCCGCCCTGCGCCGCATCCGCACCGACCCGGCCCTGAGCCGCCGGCCCCTGGAGCTGGCCCGGCGCCTCGCCGCCGGCCTGGGCCTGCCCGCGCCGGAGAGCCCCATCGTCCCGGTCATCCTCGGCGCCGACCGCGCCGCCCTGGCGGCGCAGGAGGAGCTCGCCGCCGCCGGCTACCTGGTGCAGGCCATCCGCCCGCCCACGGTGCCGGAGGGCACGGCCCGCCTGCGCGTCACCCTGCGCGCCCCCCACCGTGAGTCGGACGTGGACGCCCTGGCCGGGGCCCTGGCCCCCTGGGTGCGGCAGACCGCCGCGGAGGCCCCGTGAGCACCGCCCTGCGCGCCCTGGCGGTAGCCGGCTGGGGGCACACCCCGGCCTGCTGGGAGCGTTTGCAGCCGGAGGGGGTGGAGCTCACCGGCAACGCCCTGCCCGGCCATGCCGCCGCGGAGGGGGAGCCGGTGCCCGGCGGCCCGGACCTGCGGGCGGCCGCCAACGCCCTGGCCGGGGACTGGGGCCTGCTCCTGGGCTGGTCCCTGGGGGGTCTGGCGGCGCTGGAGGCGGTGCGCTCCGGGGCCGTGCGGCCGCGCGGCCTGGTGCTGCTGGCAACGCCGCCCTCCTTCCTGGCCCGCGCCACCTACCCCGCCGGGCTGGACTCGACGGTCTTCCGGCGCTTCCGCGACGGGCTCGACCAGGACCCCGCCGGCACCCTGCGGCGCTTCTACGCCCTGCAGTTCCAGGGCGACCGGGCGGCCCGCTCGGCCTGGGCCCCGACCGCCATCCGCGATCGGCTCCTGGCCGCGGGGACGGCGCCCTCGGTGCTGACGGGCTGGCTGGAGGTGCTGGGGGAGGCGGACCTTACGGCCGAACCGCCGCGCCTGGATCTGCCCGTGCTGGTGCTGCACGGTTCGGGGGACGCCGTGGTGGACCCCGCCGCGGTGGAGTTCTTCCTGGGCTGCGGGCCCGGGGTCCGCGCGCACATCGTTCGGGGGGCGGGCCACGCCCCCCAGATCACCCATCCCGAGGAAACGGGGCAGCAGATTGCCGGATTCGCCCGAGACCTCGCTCCCTGAGGCCCCCTTCGACAAGCGCGCCGTGCGCCGGGACTTCGGCCGGGCGGCGGCCACCTACGACCGCCACGCGGACCTCCAGCGCCGGGTGGCCGCGGAGGTGGCCGCCCTGTACCGCCGGCTGGCCCCGTGGGGCGCGGAGCGGGTCCTGGACCTCGGCTGCGGAACGGGCTACGTGGGGGGCGACCTGATGCGGGGCGAAGGGGCCCCCGGCTCCCTGTTGGCCCTGGACCTGGCCCACCCCATGACCCGCCGGGGCCGGGTGCCGGGGCACCCGGCGGTCACCGGCGACGCCGACCAGCTGCCCTTCGCCGCCGGGTCCTTCGACGCGGTGGTATCCTCCCTGACCCTCCAGTGGTCCAATGACCTGGAGGCCACCCTGCGCGGCGTGACCCGGATCCTCCGTCCCGGCGGCCTTTTGGTGGCGAGCACCCTGCTGGCTGGGACCCTGGAGGAGCTGGACGCCGCCCTGCGCGGGACGAACGGCGGCCGGGTGGGGCCCTTCCTGGAGGCCCCCGAGGCCGCGGCGGCCGTCACCGCCGCGGGGCTACGCGCCGGGGAGTGCCGGCCCGCCCCCGAGGTGGACCGCGCCGCCGACCCGATGGAGGTGCTGCGCGGCCTCAAGGGCCTGGGCGCTGTGGCCAAGGACCCCGGCCGGGCGCGCGGCCTGCGCGGTCGACGCCACCTGGGCGCCCTGTGCCGCGCCTACCGGGAGGCCACCGGCCGCCCCGAAGGCACGGTGCCGGTCACCTGGAACGTGGGGTACCTGGTGGGATGGAAGACGTCCTAGGATCGGCGGGGCCCTACCTGGGGCTGGTGGCCCTATGGGCGGCCTATTTCGCCGTGCACTCGCTGCTCGCCGCACGCCGCCCCAAGGCGTGGGCGGCGCGCCAGGGGCCGGCCGCGGTCCGCGTCTACCGGCTGGCCTACAATGGGCTGGCGGTGCTCCTGCTGGTGCCGCCGCTGTGGCTGACCTTCACCCTGGACGGTCCCATGGTGCTGCAGTGGTCGGGGCCGGCTTGGTGGCTCGCCCAGGGGGCGGCGCTGCTGGCGCTGGCTGGTTTCGTGGCCAGCCTGCGGGCCTACGACATGGAGCATTTCCTGGGCTTGCGCCAGTGGCGCGCCCCGGAGATCACCAACGGCGGGGTGGAGCCGTGGGAGCCCATGCGCCTGTCGGGCTTCCATCGCCACGTGCGCCATCCGTGGTACTTCTTCGGCCTGGTGATCCTCTGGACCCGCAACCTGGACCTAGCCCTGTTCCTGACGGCGCTGACCATAACCGTCTATCTGGTGATCGGCTCCCGGCTGGAGGAGCGGAAGCTGATGGAGACCTACGGGGACGCCTACCGGGCCTATCGACAGCGGGTGCCGGGGCTGTTCCCCCTGCCGGGCCGCCGTCTCACCCGGGCCCAGGCGGAGGAGCTGGTGCGTAGGGCCAATGGGGAGGAGGACGCATGACGCGCACATTGGTGGTGACCGGGACCGGCACCGAGATCGGCAAGACCTACATAAGCGCCGCCATCGCCCGGCAGCTGCGCGCGCGCGGCGAGACGGTTGAGGCCACCAAGCCCGTGAGCAGCGGCTGCGAGGCCGACGACCAGGGCCGCCTGTGGAGCCCCGACGGCCGGGAGCTGCTGGCGGCCTGCGGCTACGACCCGGACGATTGGGCGGCCCACCAACGCCTGTGCCTGGAGCGCTTCGCCGAGCCCATGTCGCCCCACATGGCCGCCGACCGTGCCGGACGCATCCTGTCCCTGAAGATGCTGACGGGCTACTGCGAGAGCCTGGAGGGGGAGACCGACGGCTGCGTGCTGGCGGAGGGGGTGGGCGGGGTCATGGTGCCGCTCACCGACAGCACCACCTTCCTGGACTGGATGCGCGACCTGCAATGGCCCGCCCTGCTGGTGGCGGGCACCTACCTGGGCACCCTCAGCCACACCCTCACCGCCCTCCGGTGCCTGAAGGACGCCGGGGTGCCGCTGGCCGGCCTGGTGCTCAACCGCAGCGCCGAGGAGCCGGTCCCCGCCGAAGAGACCCGCCGCACTCTCAGCTTCTTCCATCCCGACGTGCCCGTGGCGGTGGTGCCGCGCGCCGCGGAGGGCGAGACGGCGCCGGAGCTGCCCGACCTGGTGGAGGCCTTCGGCATCGGCCGGGGGGAATAAGCCGGGAGGAGCGGCCCGGCAAAACAAAGACCGGGAATCGCTTCCCGGTCTTCGCGTTCATCCCTTCGCCGATGCCACCCCTCAGTCGGGCTGGCTCATGTAGCGGCGCAGCCAGGACTTGGCGCGGCGGCGGAGCTGGTCCCGGATGGCGGGGGAGAGGTGGCCGTCCTTGATGGCGTTCCAGTAGCGCACGGCGTCCTCCAGCCGGGCATCCTTCTCCACCTCGCGCACGGTGAGGGATTCGCCGAGGTGCCGGATCAGGCGCAGGTCCTCGAGCATGCGGTAGGCGTAGGACAGGGACCACTCCCCCTCGCCCTGGAGGCGGTGGGCGGCCTCCTGCAGCACCAGGGTGTGGCGCAGCATGGCGCCCACGCCGTAGGAGACGCTGCGGCGCTCGCCCTCGGCGAAGCGGTCGATCAGGTGGTCGGCGATGCCGTCCGGATCCACGTCGGTGAGGTCGTCGCTGCCGGGGACGGGCTTGCTGTAGACCAGCCCGTTGTAGTCCCCCACCAGCTGCCGGATGCGGTGCTCCCGCAGGCGCTTGTGCCGCAGCCACTCCTGGTACTGGAGGGTGTGCTCGGCCTTGATGCGCGCCTCGCGCACACTGGCCGCCTCCTCGAAGGGGATCTCCACCCGGACCCCGGAAACCCCGTCGTTGAAGGCCACCTGGTACAGGCCTCGGTGGGGGTCACGGATGGCCATACTCATGATATTCGGCGATTGCTGGGGCTGGGCCATGGCCATGGCTGAGCTCGCCTCCTCCCTGGATCAAATAACCGCACCCGGTTTTCCCACAAACATCGCGCACCGGGGGGCACCATTGCAAGCACGCATCCCGGAAAACGCGGCACCGCGCTGCCTCAGGCGAAGGCCTCCCGGACCACCCGGCCCATGGCATCGGTCAGGCGGGAGAGGTCCTCGGCGGCGAGGGTCAGCGGGGGAGTGACATAGACGACGTCGCCCAGGGGGCGGATCCACACGCCGTGCTCCACGAAACGGTGGCGCATCCAGTCCTTGTGGCGGTCCGAGGCCACCTGGACGGCGCCCATGGCTCCCTTAATGCGGACATCCACCACGCCCGGGAGTTCACCGAGGGGGACCAGCTCCTCGGTGAGCTGGGCCTCCAGGGCGGCCGCCTGGGCCACGCGCGGCTCCGTCTCGAAGAGGTCGAGGGAGGCGTTGGCGGCGGCCGCGGCCAGCGGATTGCCGGTGAAGGTGGGCCCGTGCATGAGCGCCGTGGACTCGTCGTCGCCGTGGAAGCCGGCGAACACCTGCTCCGTGGCCATGGTGGCGGCCATGGCCATGGTGCCCCCGGTGAGGGCCTTGGACAGGCACATGATGTCGGGCTCCGCCCCCGCCTGCTCGCAGGCGAACAGGCTGCCGGTGCGGCCGAAGCCGGTGGCGATCTCGTCGGCGATGAACAGGGTCCCCGCCGCCTGGGCCAGGTCCGCGGCGCGGCGCAGCACCTTCGGGGAGTGCACCAACATGCCGCCGGCCCCCTGGATGAGCGGCTCGATGATCACCCCGGCGATGCGGTCACCGTGCTCCGCCAGCACCCGCTCCAGGGCGCAGGGGCCCTCCTCGGCGGGCAGGGGCACGGTGAGGTGCTCGTGGGCCAGGCCGGTGAAGCGGGGGCGCAGGTCGCGGTAGGTGTCGGAGACCCCCATGCAGCCGGCGGTGTCGCCGTGGTAGCCGTTCTCGAAGGCGATGAAGGTGTCGCGCTGGGTCTCGCCCCGGTTGTCCCAGTACTGACGGGCCATCTTCAGGGCCACCTCCACCGCCACCGAGCCGGAGTCGGTGAACATGGTGTGGGCCAGATCCCCGGGCGCCTTGGCGGCGAGACGCTCGCCCAGGCGCACCACCGGCTCGTGGGTCATGCCGCCGAGCATGACGTGGGGCAGCACGTCGAGCTGGCGGTGTACCGCCTCCATGATGTGGGGATGGCGGTAGCCGTGGCAGGCGGACCACCAGGAGGAGGTGCCGTCCACCAGCTCCCGGCCGTCGGCGAGGCGAATGCGGGTTCCCTCCACCCCCGCCACCGGCACGGGCGGAGCCATATCCCGCATCTGGGCGTAGGGGTACCAGACGTGGTCCAGGGACCGCTCGGGCCAGTCGGTCCGTTCGGTGCCATGGGTGGGGTTGGACGTCATGGGTTCGGGGCCCCTTTTTCTGCGAGTGCTGTTTGGCTGTTCGGGAGCCTGGGCCTGTTGAATCGCCCGCTGAAGCGGGCTCCTACGAGTGCCAATAGCCGGCGGTAGGAGCCCGCTTCCGCGGGCGACGGAACGGCCGCCGGGACCCTGCATTCTGGCCCCGCGGCCCTCAGTCGTCCGTGCCTGTCCCCGTGGGCAGGGGCTCCCCCTCCTCGGCGATCAGCGCCTCCACCTGGGGGATCTTGGCCCGCTCCACAGGCTTGCCCGTGACCGAGGAGCGGGGGGCCTGGCGGATGCCCTCGGGCGGGAAGATGGTGGCCGTCACCCGCACGCCGTCCACCACCAGGGCGATGGCCGGGTACTCCTCCGCCTCCTTGCCCACCTGGCGCCGGTGGACCATCCGCTCGAAGGGGATCCCGGAATCGTGGAGGAAGATCTCCACGTCCTCGGGGGTCTCGGCGAACAGGTGCAGGTTCACGTCGGAGTGCTCGGTGGCCGTGCCGTCGAGCACCGAGCCCACCAGGCGCGGGCGGAACTCCGCGAGGAAGCGCATGGCGTCCAGGGCGGCCTCGCGCAGGTTGCGGAGGTGGGCCCGGCTGTCGGGGGTGTCCCGGTACATGCGCAGGCGCAGCTCCACCTCGTCCTGGATCTCGCGATTGGTGGGCAGGTCCTTGGTGTTGCGCGGCCCGCCGCCGAGGTGCCGGGAGGCCTTGCGCTTGGCCACCCCGAAGTCCTTGATGCCCTCTTCCACCATGAGGCGCGCCGCCTCCTGGGTCAGGAGGATGCGCCGCCGGCTGTCCGGAGTGGTCATGGCTGTGCCTCCTCGGCTGGGCGCCCGTGCCGGGCCGCCGTCCGCTTCGTATGCTATCGTTCCGGGCGCACCTTGGAAACTGCGGCACATCCCCGGAAGGCGGCTATGCTCTGGCTCAAGGCGTTTCACATCATGGCGGTGGTGGCGTGGTTCGCCGGGCTGTTCTACCTCCCCCGGCTCTACGTATACCACGCCGCCGACCCCCACCCCGAGACCGCCACCCTGTTCAAGACCATGGAACGGCGCCTGTACCGCGGCATCATGACCCCGGCCATGGTGGTGACGGTGGTCTTGGGGCTGTGGCTGTGGTTCGGTTATTGGTGGGGGGCCGGCTGGTGGCTGCACGCCAAGGTGGCCCTGGTGGTGGTACTGCTGGCCTACCACTTCTACCTCGGCCACCTGCGCAAGGTGTTCGCCGCCGACGCCAACACCCGCGGCGACCGCTTCTACCGCGCCCTCAACGAATTCCCCACGCTGCTGCTGGTGGCCATCGTCCTGCTGGTGGAGCTCAAGCCCGGGGGATAAAGGCGCGGCAGAAGCCGGCGCTTGATCGTCCTAGTCAGCCGAAGGGATCTCCCATGGCCGAAGAAGGCAAACCGGTCGTCTATCCCGCCACCCAGATGGCGGAGGTGATGGATACGGTGGCTCCGCCCACCGTGCTGACCATCGCCGGCTCCGACCCCAGTGGCGGCGCCGGCATCCAGGCCGACCTGGCCACCATCGCCGCCTTCGGCTGCCACGGCGCGGCGGCCATCACCGCCCTGACCGTACAGGACACCCGCAATGTGCACGGGTTCCGGGTCACCCCGGACGACGAGCTGCGGCAGCAGGTGGCGACGGTGCTAACCGACATCCCGGTGGCCGCCGTGAAGGTGGGCATGCTCGGCAGCGCCGACAACGCCCGCGCGGTGGCCGATCTGCTGGCGGAGTACCCGGAGATCCCCGCCGTGGTGGACCCGGTGCTGGTGGCCCAGGGCGGCGGCGATCTGGCCCAGGCGGACCTGGCCAAGGTTTTGCAGGGCACCCTGTTCCCGCGCGCCACGGTGCTGACCCCCAACGAGCACGAGGCCCACGCGCTCACCGGCGGCGAGACCGTGCCCGAGGCCGTCGCCGACGAACTGCTGCGGGAGGGCGCCCACTACGTCCTGCTGAAGGGCGGCCACCGCCACCCGGAAGAGGAAGTGGTTTCCGACCGGCTGTTCTCCTTCGGCCAGGAGGAGGCCAGCTTCTCCCACCCGCGCCTGCCCGATCGCGGCTACCACGGCTCCGGCTGCACCCTGTCCACCGCCATCGCCTGCGCCCTGGCCGATGGCCGCGAGGTGGTGGAATCGGTGCGCACCGGCATCGACTTCACCTTCCGCGCCCTGCGCGCCGCCTACACCCCCGGCCACGGCCAGGCGGTGCCCAACCGGCTGTTCCACTGGCACAGCTGGGAGCAGGAGGACTGAGCCGCCCACGCTCCAGCCCCAGCACGGGCCGGTAGGAGCGGCGTCCCGCCGCGAACGGATGCAGCGTTTGCCGACAATTGCGGCGTAGACGCCGTTCCTACGGGATGCAGCTGTGGGAGCGGTCCGCGACCGCGATGGACCGCCTTAACAAGTCGCGGTCGCGGACCGCTCCCACAGGACCCTTTTGCCAGGGGGGTGAGGTTTCCCTTCCGGTCACCTTGGCCATCACCCCCGCCCATCCTGACCAAGCCGCGCATAGGTCCGCCCCTTCCAGCGCGTCCGCACGCCCCGCCAGTAGCGCCCCGCGGAGGACCAGGTCATGGCCAGGAACAGGGTGCCCGCCAGGGACAGCGCCAGCCCCCGCAGGGCGTTCAGGCCGTAGAAGCGCAGGGTGGGGGCGTAGGCGGCGGCCATGGCGGCCAGCCCCAGTCCACCGGCCAGGCGCCCGGACGGGCCGCCCGCCGCCAGGCCGAGAAGGGGGCCCCAGAAGGCCAGGGCCATGAGGGCGGTGGCACCGGTGAGTAGGCTCGCCGAATACCGCAGCTGGGTGAAGGCGGTGCGGGCCACCATGTCGTGGATCTCCCCCAGCGAACCGTAGGCCCGCAGGCTGCGCGCCGAGCGGGTAAGCCCCAGCCAGACCGAGCCGCCTCCCCGCTTGAGCCGTCGGGCCAGGGCGCAGTCGTCGATGACCGCGTCACGGATGGCCGCCGGGCCCCCGGCCCGTTCCAGTGCCTCCGCCTCCAGGAGCATGCAGCCCCCCGCCGCGCCGGCCACGCGACGATCCGGCCGGTTGATCCGGGCGAAGGGGTAGAGCAGCTTGAAGAAGAAGACGAAGGCGGGCAGCAGCAGGCGCTCCCAGGCCGACTCCATGCGCAGGGCCGCCATCAGCGACACCAGGCTACGGCCCTCGCTCCGGAGCTTGTCCCGCAGCGCCAGCAGGGTCCCGGGCTCCAGCTCGATGTCGGCGTCGAGGAGCAGCACATAGGGCGTGTCCACCCGCCGGACCCCCTGCTCCAGGGCCCACACCTTGCCCTGCCAGCCGGCGGGCAAAGGCTCGCCGTGAAGCACCGTCACCCCCTCGCCGCCCACGGCCCGGGCCGCCGCCGCGGTGCCGTCGGTGGAGCCATCGTCCACCACCAGGATCCGCAGGCCCCTTCCCTGCCGAGCCAGGGCACGGACGGTGCGGCCGATGCAGGCGGCCTCGTCGCGGGCGGGAATGACGGCGGTAACGTCCCGGAGGTCGGCGGCCCTGGCGCCCGGGGCCGCCTCCAGGCGCTCCCGGGTGCTCCAGGGTCGCCAGGGCAGCACCAGCACCGCGGTCCAAAGGGCCGCGCCGCCAGCAGCCAGCCCGAAAAGTGCGGTCTCCACTTGCTTTCCCTCTCAAGAAGGTGGGGCGGGTTGAACTTCCCGGCCCGCGCCCCAAGATGGGACAAGCCCGTTCCTGCAACCCATGGGAGCACCCGAGCCATGCCAGGGGAAGCCGTATCCGCCGCCATGGACCACCGCCTGTCGCCCATACGCGGCGCCTACTTGATCGCCGACCGCGAGCACCTGTCCGCCGAGCGCCTGCTCCCGGCCACCCGGGAGGCCCTGGAGGGCGGGGTGCGCCTGGTGCAGTACCGCGACAAGGGCACCGACCGGGAGCGGCGCCTGGAGGAGGCGCGGGGCCTGGCGGCGCTGTGCCACGACTATGGGGCCCTGTGCATCGTCAACGACGACCCGGAGCTGGCCCGGGACGCCGGCGCCGACGGGGTGCACCTGGGCGGCGACGACGCCTCCATCGCCGCGGCCCGGGAGCTGCTGGGCCCGGGGGCGGTCATCGGGGCCTCCTGCTACAACGACATCGGCCGGGCCTTCGCCGCCCGCCGCGCCGGCGCCGACTACGTGGCCTTCGGCTCCTTCCACCCCTCCCCCACCAAGCCGGCCGCGGTGCGCGCCCCGCTTTCCCTCCTCAAGCGGGCCCGCGCCCAGCTGGACCTGCCCATCGTCGTAATCGGCGGCATCACCCCCGACAACGCCGGGCCCCTGGCCCTGGCCGGCGCCGACGCCGCCGCGGCCATCAGCGGCATCCTGGACGCCCCGGACATCCGCGCCGCCGCCCAGCGGCTCAACAACCTCCTGCGCCTGCACTGGTGAGGGCGATTGACAGCCACGGGGGCACCTTTTAGCTTGATCGGTTTCCCGGAACCCCCCTTTGGAGTGGTGTCATGGCGACGCGGTCGGAACAGCTCTTTGCGGAAGCCCAGAAGTACATCCCCGGCGGTGTGAACTCGTCCGTGCGGGCGTTCAAGCCCGTGGGCGGCACGCCCCTGTTCATGGAGCGGGGCGAGGGCAGCCGCATGTGGGACGCCGACGGCCGGGAGTTCATCGACTACGTGGGCTCCTGGGGGCCGCTCATCCTGGGCCACGCCGCCCCGGAGGTGGTCTCCGCCATCCAGGATACGGTGGCCCGGGGCACGAGCTTCGGCACCCCCACCGAGCTGGAGACCGACATGGCGCGGCTGATCACCGAGATGGTGCCCTCGGTGGACAAGGTGCGCATGTGCAACTCCGGCACCGAGGCCACCATGAGCGCCCTGCGCCTGGCCCGGGGCTACACCAACCGCGACAAGGTGGTGAAGTTCGAGGGCAACTACCACGGCCACGTGGACAGCCTGCTGGTGAAGGCGGGCTCCGGCGCCCTGTCCCTGGGGGTGCCCAGCAGCCCCGGGGTGCCCAAGGACCTGGTCCAGCACACCCATACCCTGCCCTACAACGACATCGACGCCGCCACCGCCCTGTTCGAGGACATCGGCCGCGAGGTGGCGGCGATCATCGTCGAGCCGGTGGCCGGCAACATGGGCTGCGTGCCGCCGGAGCCGGGCTTCCTGCAGGGCCTGCGGGACCTGTGCGACAGCTACGGCACCGTGCTGATCTTCGACGAGGTGATGACCGGCTTCCGCGTGGCCGCCGGCGGCGCCCAGGAGTACTACCGCGTCACCCCCGACCTCACCTGCCTTGGCAAGGTGATCGGCGGCGGTATGCCGGTGGGCGCCTTCGGCGGCAAGAAGGAGATCATGGCCCACCTCTCCCCGGAAGGCCCCGTCTACCAGGCCGGCACCCTGTCTGGGAATCCGGTGGCCATGATCGCCGGGATCACCACCCTGAAGGCCATCAACAACGCCCACTTCCACGCCGACCTGGAGCAGCGCACCGCCCGCTTGGCCGAGGGCCTCGCCGAGGCCGGCGCCGAGGCGGGGGTGCCCATGGTGGAGAACCACGTGGGGGCCATGTTCGGGGTGTTCTTCTCGGACCGGCCGGTGCGCACCTTCCGGGACGTGGCGGACGCCGACGCCAACCGCTTCGCCCAGTTCTTCCACGGCATGCTCGCGGAGGGGGTCTACCTGGCCCCCTCGCCCTTCGAGGCCGGCTTCCTCTCCCGCGCCCACTCCGAGGCCGACGTGGACGCCACGCTGGAGGCGGCCCACAAGGTGCTGGCGGGGATCGCCTAGGACCTGGCCGGAATCAGTGCGGCTCGCCCCGAACGGCCCGGAACCTTCCGGGCCGTTCGGCGTCTCAGGGGCCGGAATATCCCGGCCGAGCCCGAAAGGGCCCGCCATGACAGCCGAACCGGCCCCATGCTAAGCTTGCGCCCCGTCGCACTCCAGGCAACCTACCCCGGCATCTCCATGGCAAGCGAAACGGATCGGCAGCCCGCGGCCGCACCCCCCGCAGACCAGCCCGGGCACGGGCCCGTGGCTGCCGCGCAAGGGAGCGCCCCCCGGCTCGAGGGGGTGGGGCTCTCCTGCGTGCGCCGTGACCGCGTGCTGTTCGAGGGCTTTAACCTCTCCCTGGGCCCCGGCGAGCTGATCCAGATCGAGGGCGCCAACGGCAGCGGCAAGACCAGCCTGCTGCGCATCCTGTGCCTGCTGGCCCTGCCCGCCGAGGGGGAGGTGCGCTGGAGCGGAAGCAACGTGGAGGAGGTGCGCCCGGAGTTCCTGGAGGCCCTCACCTACATCGGCCACGCGCACGGGGTGAAGGCGGACCTCACGCCCGTGGAGAACCTGCGGGTGGCCTCGGCCTTGGGCGCGGGCTGGGCTGCCATGGACCCCGACGAGGCCCTGGCCCGCATCGGCCTGGCGGGCTTCGAGGACAAGCCGGTGCGCGAGCTCTCCGCTGGGCAGACCCGCCGCGTGGCCCTGGCGCGCCTGCTCATCCACCCCACGCCGCTGTGGATCCTCGACGAGCCCTTCACCGCCCTGGACCGCAAGGGCAAGGCCTACGTGGAGGCGCTGCTGCGCGAGCACTGCGAGGCCGGCGGCATGGCGCTGATCACCACGCACCAGCCCGTGGACCTGGGCGCCGCCACCATGTCCCGCATCCACCTGGGCCCCGAGGCGGCCACGGAGGGGGACTGAACATGGGCCGCGCCTTCGCCACCATCCTCGCGCGCGACCTCACCCTGGCCCTGCGCCACCGCAGCGAGCTGGGCAACCCCCTGATGTTCTTCATCGTGGTGGTGACCCTGTTCCCCCTGGCCCTGGGCCCGGAGCAGGACATCCTCACCCGCGTGGCGCCGGGGATCATCTGGGTGGCGGCCCTGCTGGCGGCCACCCTGTCCATGGACGGCATGTTCCGCTCCGACTTCGAGGACGGCTCCCTGGAGCAGATGCTGCTGTCGCCCCACCCCCCGGCGCTACTGGTGGTGGCCAAGGTGCTGGCCCATTGGCTGGTGACCGGGCTGCCCCTGATCCTCATCTCGCCGCTGCTGGCCCTGTTCCTGCACCTGCCCCTGGAGGCATTGCCGGTACTGCTGGCCACCCTGGCCCTGGGCACCCCGGTTTTGTCCATGGTGGGCGCCATCGGCGTCGCCCTGACCGTGGGCCTGCGCCGGGGGGGGCTGCTTTTGACCCTGCTGGTGCTTCCGCTGTATATACCGGTGCTGATCTTCGCCGCCGGGGCCGTGGACAACGCCGCCGCCGGGCTGCCGGTGGCCGGGCAGCTGTACTTCCTGGCCGCCTTGCTGGTCCTGGCCCTGACCCTGGCGCCCCTGGCCACCGCCGCGGCCCTGCGCATCAGCGTCGCCTGACCGGGCCCTCGGGGTCCCGTATTCGAGGCTTTCCTATGATCGCCACACACCCACCCACTGCATGCGAGGCGGGCTAGTCATGTTCCAGTGGATCCACAAGTACGGCTCCCCCCGCTACTTCTACGGCTTCTCCCGGCGCCTGACGCCCTGGCTGGGCGCGATCACGGCCCTGCTGCTGGCGGTGGGGACCTACTGGGGCCTGGTGGTGGCGCCGGCGGACTACCAGCAAGGCGACAGCTACCGGATCATCTTCATCCACGTCCCGGCGGCCTGGATGTCCATGTTCGTGTACATGGTCATGGCCGTGTCCGGCATCATCACGCTGGTGTGGCGCATGAAGGTGGCGGAAGCCATGATGCGCGCCTCCGCGCCCCTGGGGGCGTCGTTCACCTTCCTGGCCCTAGTGACCGGCTCCCTGTGGGGCAAGCCCATGTGGGGCACCTACTGGGTGTGGGACGCGCGGCTCACCTCCGAGCTGATCCTGCTGTTCCTCTACCTGGGCTTCATCGCCCTGCAGTCGGCCATCGAGGATCGCCGTACCGCCGCCCGGGCAGGGGCGGTGCTGGCCCTGGTGGGCGTGGTCAACATCCCCATCATCCATTACTCCGTGGAGTGGTGGAGCACCCTGCACCAGGGCCCCACCGTCACCAAGTTCGACGCCCCCTCCATCTCGATGGGCATGCTGATCCCCCTGCTGATCATGGCCACGGGCTTCACGCTCTATTTCTTCACGGTGGCCTTCAAGCGCGTCCGGGTGGAGATCCTGGAATCGGAGGCCGGAAGCAGCTGGGTGAGGGAACTGGCGGACGAGAAGGGAAACTAAGGGAATGACACTACAGGAATTCTTTTACATGGGCGGCTACGGCGTCTTCGTGTGGCCGTCCTACGGCCTTGCCCTGGTGATCCTTTTGGTGAATCTCGTCGTTCCCCATTGGCGCGAGCGCCGGACCCTCAGACAAATCGCTCGCCGCAACCGGCGTTGAGGAGGAGTGGATGACCCCCCGCCGCAAGAAACGCTTGTACCTGGTGCTCCTGATCCTGATCGGTGTTGGCGGCGCCACGGCCCTCGGGCTGACCGCCTTCCGCGAGAACCTAGTGTACTTCTACAGCCCGAGCGAGATCGCCAAGGGCAAGGCGCCGGAAAACCGCACCTTCCGGATCGGCGGCCTGGTGAAGGAAGACAGCGTGGAACGGGACGACGAGAGCCTCGACGTGCGCTTCGTCATCACCGACACCGCCCATGACGTGCCCATCGAGTACAGCGGCATCCTTCCCGACCTGTTCCGCGAGGGACAGGGCATCGTCGCCAACGGCAAGCTGAACGGCGAGGGGGTCTTCCTGGCGGAGGAGGTGCTGGCCAAGCACGACGAGGAGTACATGCCCCCCGAGGCCGCCGAGGCCCTGGAGAAGGCCGGCGGCAAGCCCCCCCATTCCATGGCCGACAAGTAGGCAGCTCCCCCCAATGGTCCCAGAACTAGGCACTATCGCGATCATCCTGGCCCTGTGCATGGCCCTCGCCCAGTCGATCCTGCCCCTGTGGGGGGCGGCGCGGGGGATCCCGGAGTGGATGGCGGTGGCCCGGCCCGCCGCCATCGGCCAGTTCGGCTTCCTGGCCGTCGCCTATGCCATCCTGACCTACTCCTTCGTGGTCAACGACTTCTCCGTGGCCTTCGTGGCCCAGAACTCCAACGAAATCCTGCCCTTCTACTACCGGATCACCGCGGTCTGGGGCGGCCACGAGGGCTCCATCCTGCTTTGGGCGTTGATCCTCGGCGGCTGGACGCTGGCGGTGGCGCTGTTCAGCCGGAGCCTTCCGGCCGACTTCGGGGCCCGGGTGCTGGGGGTCATGGGGCTGGTGAGCATCGGCTTCCACCTGTTCATGCTGTTCACCTCCAACCCCTTCGAGCGACTCACCCCGGTGCCCGCCGACGGCTCGGACCTGAACCCGCTGCTGCAGGACATCGGCATGATCATGCACCCGCCCATTCTCTACATGGGCTACGTGGGCATGACCGTGGCCTTCGGCTTCGCCATCGCCGCGCTGCTGGGCGGGCGCCTGGACGCGGCCTGGGCGCGCTGGACCCGGCCCTGGGTGGGGGTGGCCTGGATCTTCCTGACCCTGGGCGTGGCCATCGGCAGCTGGTGGGCCTACTACGAGCTGGGCTGGGGCGGCTGGTGGTTCTGGGATCCGGTGGAGAACGCCTCCTTCATGCCCTGGCTGGTGGGCACCGCCCTGATCCACTCCCTGGCGGTGACCGAGAAGCGCGGGGTGTTCAAGAGCTGGACGGTGCTGCTGGCCATCACCGCCTTCTCCCTGTCCCTGCTGGGCACCTTCCTGGTGCGCTCCGGGGTGCTCACCTCGGTCCACGCCTTCGCCTCTGATCCCAGCCGGGGCGTCTACATCCTGGCGTTCCTGGCCCTGGTGGTGGGGGGCTCCCTGCTGCTCTACGCCCTGCGTGGCCCCGGTACCCTGGACAGCGGCACCCGCTTCTCCACGGTGTCCCGCGAGACCCTGCTGCTCGCCAACAACATCCTGCTGGTGGTGGCCATGGCCACCGTCCTGCTGGGCACCATCTACCCGCTGGTGATCGAGGCCCTGGGGCTGGGCAAGCTGTCCGTGGGCCCGCCCTACTTCAACACCGTCTTCGTGCCCATCATGGGCGTCCTAATGGTCCTCCTGGGCGTGGGCAACCTGGTGCGGTGGAAGCGCGACGACGCCTCGCGGCTGTGGCACCACCTGCGCTACGCCCTCCTCGGCACCGTCGTCCTGGGCCTGGGCGCCGCCGCCATGGTCACCACCGCCTCCGACTACCTCATGGTGGCCGTGGGCCTGTTGCTGGCCGTGTGGGTGGCCATCACCAGCGTGCAGGCCGTCTGGACCCAGCTCTCCAGCAAGCGCGGGGTCATGGAGGGCCTGCGCCGGCTGCCCGCCGGGACCTACGGCATGGCCCTGGCCCACCTGGGCCTGGCGGTGACGGTGGTGGGCATCACCATCTCCACCACCCAGGAGACGGAGACCCGGCTGCGCATGGAGCCGGGCCAGACCACCGAGCTGGGCGGGTACACCTTCCGCTTCGACGGGGTGGAACAGGTCCAGGGCCCCAACTACCAGGCCGCCCGGGGCACCCTCGCGGTGAGCAAGGACGACCAGGCCGTGACGGTCCTGCACCCCGAGAAGCGGAATTACGCCTCCGGCGGCCAGCCCATGACCGAGGCCGGCATCGACCCGGGGCTCAGCCGGGACATCTATGCCTCCCTCGGCCAGCCCGTGGGCGACGGCGGCGAGGCCTGGAGCGTGCGCATCTACCACAAGCCCTTCGTCCGCTGGATCTGGCTGGGCGGCCTGTTCATGGCCGCCGGGGGTCTGGTGGCCATCAGCGATCGGCGCTACCGACTGGCGCGCCGGCGGGAGACCGCCCGGACGACCACCGGCGAGCCCCTGGCCGCCGGGGAGGGCTGAGCCGTGCGCTTGCGCTACCTGATCCCCCTGGTCTTCTTCGTGGTCCTGGTGATCTTTCTGGGCATCGGGCTGACCATGGACCCCGAGCGGGTCCCCTCACCCCTGGTGGGCAAGGAGGTGCCGGACCTCACCCTGGCCTCGGTGGACGAGGCGGATCGGACCATCTCCACCGAACAGCTGAAGGGGCAGGTCTACCTCCTGAATGTCTGGGCCTCCTGGTGCGTGGCCTGCCGCCAGGAGCACCCCGTGCTCATGGAGGCCAGCCGCGACCACCCCAACCTCACCATTATCGGTTTCGACTACAAGGACAAGCGTCCGGACGCCCAGCGCTGGCTGGAGCAGCGCGGGGACCCCTACGACGTTAGCCTGTTCGACCCCGAGGGCGAGGCCGGCATCGACCTGGGGGTCTACGGCGTCCCGGAGACCTTCGTCGTGGACCGTGACGGCATCATCCGCCACAAGCACATCGGCCCCATGACCCGGCAGGACTTCCGCACCACCATCCTGCCCCTGGTTCAAGAGCTGCGAGCGGACTCATGAGACCCTGGATCGCCCTTCTCGCCCTGGCCCTGGCCTTGCCGCCCCTTGGGACCGCCCTGGCGGCGCCCGAGCCCATCCGCGAGTTCGACAGCCCCGCCCAGGAGGACCGCTACAACGCCCTCCTGGAGGACCTGCGGTGCCTCGTCTGCCAGAACGAGTCCCTGGCCGGCTCCCGGGCCGACCTCGCCCAGGACCTCCGCGACGAGGTGTACCAGAAGCTGGTGGAGGAGGGGAAAAGCGACGAGGCCGTGGTGGACTACCTGGTGGACCGATACGGCGAGTTCGTCCTCTACCGCCCCCCCGTGCAGCCCGCCACCTACCTGCTGTGGTTCGGGCCTTTCGCCCTGCTCCTGATCGGGGCGGGGATCTGGCTTGCCGTCTCCCGGGGTCGGCAGCGGGCCGACCCGGGCGACCTGTCCCCCGATGAGCGGGAGCGCGCCGCGCGGCTCCTCGGCACCGATTCCGACAAGGACTCCTCCCAATGACCCTGTTCTGGATCATCGTCGCGCTCTTGATCGTCGCGGCCGCCCTGGCGGTCGTTCCGGCCCTGCTGGGGCGGTCCCGGGCGAGCGAGACCTCCTACAGCGAGGCGAACCTCGCCGTGTTCCGCGACCGCCTCGCTGAGCTTTCCGCCGAGCGGGACCGGGGGCAGATCACGCCCGAGGAGTACGAGCAGGGCCGCGCGGAGCTGGAGCGGGAGGTACTGCGCGAGGTCCCCGGCCGCGAGGAGGGGGCTGGGGGCCCGGGCAACCGCACGGGCATGGGCGGCAAGACCCTCGTGGGCCTGCTGGTGGGGCTTCCGGTGGTGGCCGTTTCCCTCTACCTCGCCACCGGCCGCCCCGAGCTGGTGGCCGAGGCGCCCCCCACCAGCCTGAGCGAGCGTGAGATCCGCTCCTTCTCCCAGATGCCGCCCGAACAGCGCGCCAGCCGCCTCAGCGCCTTCCTGGAGGAGAACCCTCGGGCCGGGGAGGCCTGGGTCCTGCTCGGCCAGACCTACCGCGCCCAGGGGCAGTTCGGCGAGGCGGTGGACGCCTATCGCCAGGCCCGGCAGCTCATCGGCGACGAGCCGCAGCTGCTGGCCCATTACGCGGAGGCCATCGCCCTGGCCAACGACCGCGAGCTGACCGGGGAGGTCACCGAGCTGCTGGACAAGGCCCTGGAGAAGGACCCCAACAACGCCCTGGCCCTGTGGATGGCCGGCTCGGCCGCCATGTCCCGGGGCGACGGCGAGGAGGCGGGCCAGCTCTGGCGTCGCCTTGCCGCGCAGATGCCCCCGGATAACCGGAACGTGGAGATGCTCAAGGGCTACATCGCACAGGCCGAGGGGATCAGCCCCGAGGAAGTCTCCATCGACCGGCCGGAGAACGAGGCTGCCGGTGGCGCTGCCATGGCCGTCCGGGTGGAGCTGGCCGGGGAGCTGCAGGAGCAGGCCGAACCGGGGGATACCGTCTTCATCTTCGCCCGGGCCGCCCAGGGTCCGCCCATGCCCGTGGCGGCGGTGCGCAAGCGGGTGGAGGATCTGCCGGTGGAGGTGACCCTCGACGACTCCCAGGCCATGGCGGGGAACCGCACGCTTTCCTCCCAGGAACGCGTGGTGGTGGGCGCGCGCATCTCCAAGGGCGGCCAGCCCCAGGCCCAGCCCGGGGACCTGGAGGGGCTCACCAACCCGCTCAAGGTCCGCGATGGCCGCGAGGTCTCCGTCACCATCGACCAGGTGGTCCAATAGGGCAAACGGGCACCGCCGGGCCGGGGCGGTGCCCTTCCTAAGAAGCCCCTGAAGCGATTGGCGGGGGCCCAACCCCTTTCCAGGGCCCAGGGGCTGCGGGGCGGACTCCGCAGCCCCTGGGCCCGTTGCTGTTCCGGATCCCTTGCCTTGCGATCTATCCGGGCCACGTCGTCCGTTGAACGGCACCCGGCAAGACCCCCCAAAAGGGCCTAAGCCGAGCCAACTTCCCGTATCATGGCACGAAAAAAGGGACCCGGATCCGGGTCCCTCGCTCGGCTAACGGTCCCGGCGCGTAGCCGGGTGGAGCCTTCAGGCCTTAGTTCTGGGCATCCACGTTGCTGAAGTAGGCGCCCACGGCCTCCATCTGCTCCTCGGACAGCTTGGGAGCGATCTCGGTCATCATCTTGGCCGGATCGTTGGCGCGGTTGCCGCCCTCCCAGTCCTGGAGCTGCTTCTTGATGTAGCTGGCATGCTGGCCGGCGATCTGCGGGAAGACCGGAGGCACGCCCTTGCCCTTGGGGCCGTGGCAGGAGGTGCACGCCGGGACGTCCTCCTCCGGTACGCCGCGCTCGGCGATCTGCTCGCCCATATCGATCACCGACTGCTCCGCATCCGCCCCTTCCACGCTCACCTGCTTCTCGTGGTAGTAGCGGGCCGCATCCCACATCTCTTCCTCGGACATGCCCTTGGCGATGTTGGTCATGGTGGGATAGTTGGTCCGGTCACCGCTGGCGAAGTCCTTCAACTGCTTCACCATGTACTGCATGTCCTGACCGGCGAGGCGAGGGAATTTGGATGGGGCCTGACCCTTGCCATCCTGCCCGTGGCAGGACTGGCAGGGCATCACGGTGGGCTCGTCGGGCTTGCCCTGCATGACCAGCTTCTTGCCGGCCTCGGCGTCGCCCTTGGCCTCGCCGGCTGCCTGGTCCTCAGCGGCGGCGAGGGCGGGAGTGACCACGAGGGCGCTTGCCATGGCGGCCGCCCAAAACATAGTCCGCATTGACCGTCTCCTTACTTGTGGAACGAGAACCCGGTTCCCGTTATACAAGCGAAGCCAGGACGATAGGGTACCATCCCGGCCTCGCTCGCGCCTGGAGGATTGCCTCCATGCGACTGGGGGTTCCTACTCGGCCATCCCGGAGATCCAGGAAGCGATCACCTTCAGCTGCTCGGTCTTGCCGGTGGCGTTGGGCTGAGGCGGCATGGGGGTTCCCCCGGTCACGTCGGTCCAGTTCCCGGAGCCGCCGTTCTTCACGTTGCTCTTCACGGTCTCCAGGATCTTGGCCTCGTCGCCCTCATAGCGCTCGGCGACGGCCTGATAGGAGGGGCCCACCAGCTTGGTGGTGGCCGCGTGGCAGGCGGTGCAGCCCAGCTCCTTGGCGGCGGCCTCGCCGTCCTGGGCCTGCACGTTGCCGGCACCGAGGCTGAGCACCATACCGGCGCCTACGGCAATCAGAGTCTTCTTCATGGCTTTTCCTCCCGGTCTAACGGAGAATGGGACCGGCCCGCGGGCCGATCGAATTGGTAATTCCAAGCGCCCTCATCGAATCCGAACGGGTCAATCCTTTTGTCTGATCCGCGCCAACTTTATAGTATAAGAACACTCTTATACATGGGTCAAATTTGCCTTCATGGACATCTCCCTACCTGCAGCCCGTTTCCTGATCGCCGCCGCCCGCGCCTCGGACTTCCCGCCGGACAGCGGCCGGGAGGTCGCGCTGGCCGGCCATTCCAACGTGGGAAAGTCTAGCGCCCTGAACGCGATCCTGCAGCGCAAGAAGCTGGCCCGCACCAGCTCCACGCCGGGCCGCACGCAGCAGCTCATATTCTACGGATTAGGGGGCGAGGACCGGCGCCTGGTGGACCTGCCGGGCTACGGCTACGCCAAGGTCCCGCCGCAAGTGAAGGCGCAGTGGGGCCGGCTCATGGAGGAATACCTCCACGGGCGCGGCAGCCTCGCGGGCCTGGTTCTGATCATGGACATCCGCCGCCCCATGCGGGACTTCGACAAGCAGCTGCTGGAGTGGGCGGATTTCTACGACCTGCCCCTGCATGTCCTGCTGACCAAGTCGGACAAGGCCAAGAAAAACGAGGCCCGGCGGACCCTGGACTTCCTGCGCTCGGATCTGGCCAGTCGGTTTCCGGAGGTGGGGGTGCAGCTGTTCTCGGCGCTCAAGGGCACCGGCGTAGAGGAGGCGCGGGAAAGGCTGGGGGCGTGGCTGGAGTTTGACTCCGGCGAATAGATAAAAAAAGAGCCCCGGAAAAGGGGGAAAACCGGGGCTCCACCCGCCCCCGGGGAAGGGGCGGCACCAGGAACCGGCCCTGACGGGCGGGGCAGGGCCGGAGACGGCTTTCGGCCGTCTCATAGGATTAGAGGCCAGCTGATAGTGGGAGTTCCGGCGGGCCGAAAAATTTTTTGCTACCGGTGCCGGCACCCCGTTTCGGCGTCGATGATGGCCGATGGGGCCCGCCGGGGACCCACCCGGCCCCGCAGGCAGCCGTCCAGGGCGGAGCCGAAGGTCTCCCGGCATTGGACCGCGGTGCGCGCGGGCGGTTCGCCTTCCCGGTTGGCGCTGGTGGAAACCAGGGCGCCGCCGAAGGCCTTGCACAGGCGGGCGGCGTGGGGGTGGGCGGTCCAGCGCAGCGCCACCCGGGCATGATCCCCCCGCACCCAGGGTGGAACCGCTGCTGAGGGCGGCACCAGAAAGGTGACCGGTCCCGGCCAGGCCCGGTCCATGCGCCGGCGCATGGGAACGGTCAGCCGGCCCATGTAGGGCGCCAGATGCTCCCAGGAGGCGCCGATCAGGATCAGGCCCTTCGCCTCGGCCCGCCCCTTGGCCGCCAGGACCCGCTCCACGGCGGCCTGGTTGCGGGGATCGCAGCCCAGGCCGAAGCAGCTCTCCGTGGGATAGGCCAGCACCCCGCCTTCCCGGAGCAGGGCCGCACCGGCCTCCACGTCTAGCGGGGGCGGGCCCGCCAAGGGGACCGGCCTCAGCCCCGCCCGAGGGCGCGGTGGCCGATGTCCCGCCGGTAATACACCCCCGGCCAGCGGATGCGGTCGGCGGCGCCCAGGGCACGGTCGCGCGCCTCGGCCACGCTGGCGCCGAGGGCGGTGATCCCCAGCACCCGCCCGCCGGCGGTCACCACCCCCTGCGGGCCCCGCGCGGTTCCGGCGTGGAACACCTTGAGCTGGTCCCCCTCCGGGACCGCATCCAGGCCGTCGATGGGGTGGCCTTTCTCGTAGGCCCCGGGGTAACCGCCCGCCGCCTGCACCACCGTCAGCGCCGGGCGCGGATCCCAGGCCGCCTCATTGGCGTCCAGCCGGCCCTCGGCGGCCTTCTCCAACAGGGCGGCCAGGTCGCTGCGCAGGCGCATCATCAGGGGCTGGCACTCGGGATCGCCGAAGCGGCAGTTGAACTCCAGCACCCGGGGCCGGCCCTGGTGGATCATGAGCCCGGCGTAGAGCACGCCGCGGAAGGGGGTCCCCTCGGCGGCCATCCCGGCCACAGTGGGACGAACCACCTCCTCCATCACCCGGTGAGCCACGCCGCCGGTGACCACCGGGGCCGGGGAATAGGCCCCCATCCCGCCGGTGTTGGGGCCGGTGTCCCCCTCGTTGAGGGTCTTGTGGTCCTGGGAGCTGGCCAGGGGCAGGATGTGCTCGCCGTCCACCAGGCAAAGGAAGGAGGCCTCCTCGCCCTCCAGGCGCTCCTCCACCACCACACGGGCCCCGGCCCCGCCGAACCGCCCGCCGAGCATCTCCTCCACGGCCGCGTTCGCCTCGGCGGCGTCATCGGCCAGTACCACCCCCTTGCCGGCGGCCAGGCCGTCGGCCTTCACCGCCACTGGACGGCCGAGGCGCTCCACGAAGGCGCGCGCGTCCGCCGAATCGGTAAAGGTGCCGTAGGCGGCGGTGGGGATGGCGTGGCGGGCCATGAAGTCCTTGGCGAAGGCCTTGGAGCCCTCCAGCCGCGCCGCCGCCGCGGAGGGGCCGAAGCAGCGCAGCCCCGCCGCCTCGAAGCGGTCCACGACACCCGCCACCAAAGGGGCCTCGGGACCCACCACCGTCAGGTCCACCGCCTCCCGCCGGGCCAGGCGCAGCAGGCCGTCCAGGTCGTCGTCCGCCACCGGGGCGTTGGTCACCTTGGGCTCGGCCGCGGTGCCGGCGTTGCCGGGGGCGCAGATCACCTCTTGCACCCGGGGGCTCCGGGCCAGCTTCCAGGCCAGAGCGTGCTCGCGTCCGCCACCACCGATTACCAGGATACGCATGGTCGCTGCTCCCCAACGTGCTGGGTCCACCCGGGCGGGTGGACGCGCTGCTGTTGTCCCTTACGGGGCCGCGTTCGAACCTCGGTCCTCAGTGGCGGAAGTGCCGCATGCCGGTCAGGACCATGGCCAGGCCGTGCTCGTCCGCCGCCTCGATCACCTCGTTGTCGCGGATGGAACCGCCCGGCTGGATCACCGCCGTGCAGCCCACTTCCACGGCGGCGTCCAGCCCGTCGCGGAAGGGGAAGAAGGCGTCCGAGGCCATCACCGATCCGGCCAGGGGCGACTGCGCCTTCTGGGCGGCGATGCGGGCGGAGTCCACCCGGCTCATCTGGCCCGCCCCGATGCCCACCGTAGCCAGATCCTTGGCGTAGACGATGGCATTGGACTTGACGTGCTTGGCCACCCGCCAGGCGAACAGCAGCTCCCGCCACTCCTGCTCGGTGGGCTCCCGCTGGGTGACGGCCTGCAGCTGGTCCGCCTCGTAGAGCACGGTGTCCCGGTCCTGCACCAGCAGACCGCCGTTGACCCGCTTGTAGTCCCAGCGGCTGGTGTCGGCCAGGGTCAGAGCGGGGGTCTGCATAACCCGCACGTTGGCCTTGCCGGCGAAGGCTTCCAGGGCGCTGTCGTCGTAGGCCGGGGCGATCACCGCCTCCACGAACTGCTGGTCCAGGATGGCCCGGGCCGTGGCCTGGTCCACCCGCCGGTTGAAGGCGATCAGGCCGCCGAAGGCGGAGGTGGGGTCGCACTCGAAGGCCTGCCGGTAGGCGCTCAGCACGTCGGTGGCCTGGGCCGCGCCGCAGGGGTTGGCGTGCTTGACGATGACGCAGGCCGGCTCGGTGAATTCCTTCACCGCCTCGAAGGCCGCGTCCAGGTCGGCCACGTTGTTGTAGGAGAGCTCCTTCCCCTGCAGCTGGGTGGCGGTAGCCACGTTGGCCCCGCCCACCTTGGGCTCCACGTAGAAGGCCCCGTGCTGGTGGGGGTTCTCCCCGTAGCGCATGCTGGCCGCCTTCTGCAGGGAGAGATTGAGCGTCTCCGGGAAGTGCTCCCGGCTGCCGTCCTCGCGGATGGCACCGAGGAAATCGGCGATGGCGCCGTCGTAGCGGGCGGTATGGGCAAAGGCCTTGCGGGCCAGACCGAAGCGGGTGTTCTCCCCTACGGCCCCGCCGCTCGAGCGCATCTCCTTGAGGACCCGGCTGTAATCGTCGCTGTCCACCACCACGGTGACGCTGGCGTGGTTCTTCGCCGCGGCGCGCAGCATGGTGGGGCCGCCGATGTCGATGTTCTCGATGGCCTCCTCCAGGCTGGCCTCGGGGTCGGCCACCACGTCCTCGAAGGGGTAAAGGTTGACCACCACCAGGTCGATGCCGGGGATGTCGTTGGCGGCCATCTGCTCCCGGTGCTCCGGCTTGCCGCGCTGGGCCAGCAGGCCGCCGTGCACCCGCGGGTGCAGGGTCTTGACGCGCCCCTCGAACAGCTCCGGGAAGCCCGTGTAATCGGAGATCTCGGTCACGGGGACGCCCGCTTCCCGCAACAGGCGCGCGGTACCGCCCGTGGACAGGATCTCCACCCCGAATTCCTCGTGGAGGCTGCGGGCGAGCTCCTCCAGGCCGCTTTTGTCCGAGACGCTGATCAGCGCCCGCTTGATCTCTCCCATGTCCTCTTTCCTCACCTCACCGGTTCTGGCCGGTTTGCTGGTTCCCAACGGTCCCGCGAGCTACGAGCGAAAAGCGAAAGGGGCTGGATGGCGCCATCCAGCCCCGCAGGGTTCCGGTCCGGGCCCCTTCAGGCGAAGCGGTTCTGGCGCCGCTTCCCGGGGGGAATGTAGACGACCGTGTCGGCCTCCAGGATGTACCGGCAGGACAGCCGGGTGCCCATCTCCAGGCGGTCCTCGGCCAGCATCCGCCGGTCGATCTCGGTGGGCGGCCGGGGCGTGCCACGGAGTCGCACGAAGCATTTGCCGCATTCCCCGTGACCGCCGCAGTCGCTGGTGATGTAGATGCCGAGCCGGCGCGCCGCCTCGAACAGGGTGGTACCGCGGGGCACTTCCACCTCGGCGCCTTCCGGCTCCACGGTAAGCCGTACGCCGTCCATCCTCGACCCCCTCGGCCGCTGCGCGGGCCTGCAGGCTATTTGGGGCTGATGCCGTATTCCTGGATTTTCTTCCGTAGCGTGTTGCGATTCAAACCCAGGAGCTCCGCGGCCCGCCGCTGGTTGCCCGCCGTTTCGCGCAGGATGCGCTCCAGCAGGGCCTGCTCCACCTCGCCCTGGACCAGATAGAAGAGCCGCCCGCAGGGCTGCTCCCCGTCCAGGTTGGCGAAATACTGGTCGAGGGCCTCCTCGATGCACGCCTTTAGGCCCGGGTACTCCGGATCCGGTTCCGATCGGGGACCCGACACCCTAGGCGGCCTCTTGGTCGTCGTTCAGGAAGACCCCGCGGACCAGGGCCTCCTGGCGCTCCAGCGCCTCGGCCTTGTTGGCCTGCGCGCGGAAGGCCCGGCCGGCCTCACCGGGCAGGGCCTCGGCGTACCATCCCAGGTGCTTGCGGGCCACGCGGGCCCCCCGTACCGAACCGTACAATTCCTTCAGCCCCTCCAAGTGCATGAGGATCGCCCGTCCGCGCTCCGCGAGCCCCGGTTCCGGCGGCACCTCGCCGGTGGCCAGGTAGTGGGCCACCGACTGGAACAGCCAGGGCCGCCCCTGGGCGCCCCGACCGATCATGACGCCGTCGGCCCCGGACTGATCCAGGACCCGGGCCGCGTCCTCGGGGGTGCGGATGTCGCCATTGGCCCAGACCGGCAGGGAAACGGCCTCCTTCACCGCGGCGATGGTCTCGTACTCCGCATCTCCCCGGTAGCGGTCGGCGCGGGTCCGGCCATGGACCGCCAGGGCCTGAATCCCGGCCTCCTCCGCCATCCGGGCGAGGCGGGGGGCGTTCTTGTGCTGACGATCCCAGCCGGTGCGCATCTTCAGGGTCACCGGCACGGAGACCGCGCCCACTACGGCCTCCAGGATGCGCCCGACCAGGGCCTCGTCCCGCATGAGGGCGGAGCCCGCCGCCTGCTTGCAGATGGTCTTGGCCGGGCAGCCCATGTTGATGTCGATGATGTCCGCGCCGCGCGCCTCGTTCCAGCGCGCCGCCTCGGCCAGCAGGTCCGGGTCCCCGCCGGCGATCTGGACGGCCACGGACCCTTCCTCGCCGGTGTGGTCGGCCTTGGACAGGGCCAACCGGTCGCCGGCCAGCATGGACCGGCTGGGGATCATCTCCGATACCGCCAGACCTGCCCCCCATTCCCGGCACAGGCGACGGAAGGGCCGCTCGGTGATCCCCGCCATGGGGGCCAGGGCCAGATTATTGGCCAGAATATGCGGGCCGATGGCCAGCGGTTGCAGCGCCACGGGCGGGCCCTCCTTCCGCGAGCCGGTGTTGGGGAAACCGGCTATTGTATTCCGGGGTGACATGGGGGATCAACGGGTTACGGGCCGGGGCCCGGGGATCAGGGGACCATCTCGATCCGGAAGCGCTGCATCCCCGGGGGCACGTCCTCCAGGACCACGGCGAAGGGCACCTCCTGGCCGGAGCGCAGGCGCTCCGGGAAATCGCGCCGGGCCTGCTCCCAACGCCGCCCCAACTCCCGCATATCGGGCGGCTCCTCCAGGGCCAGGCGAGCGCCGGGCCGCTTCATGCGCCGGTACCGTACCTCCCCATCGGACCCCAGGGCCTGGATCTCCAGCTGGGGGGGGCGTTGCGCGAAGGGGGCGTCGTTGACCAGCACCCCCTGCAGAAGGGTCACGTGGCGCCCCGAGCGCAACGGCTCGCGCCGGGCCTCCACCCGCTCCGCGCGGTAATGACGCAGGGCCACCGGCAGCTCCACCTCGAGGCCCGACCATTCCAGGGCCGTCTGCGCCGCGGACCGGGCCCACGGCCAGGCGAGCCAGTGGTTCCGGAAGGCGTAGCCGAGCTCCACCAGGAGGCCGAGGACCAGCAGGAAGACCAGGAGCTTGAGCAGCAGGCCCGCCCCTCGTCCCACGGCCCCGGCGGGGGCCGGTGGCCGCAGGGTCTTGGCCCCCCGGCCCTTGCGGCGCCCGCTGCTCTCCTCCGTTCGGTCCGGGGCCGGGGCCGCGGCACCCTCCTCCGCGCCGCCCGCCGACCCTTCCGGAGGGGCCGCGTCCTCCACGGCGCTGCGTACGCTGCCGTCGGGAAAGGCCCAAAAACGGAAGGTGCACACGGAGCAGCGCACCTTGGTGCCCTCCTCCCGGATCTGGCCCGACCGGACGCGGAACCGGGTATCGCAGTTGGGGCAGCGGATCTCCATCCTTCAGGACTCCCGCACGCCGTCCAGCCGCACCCACTCCCCTTCCCGGGCCTCGCGGGTCCAGCGGATTCCGGGGAAGCCGGCACGCACCGCCTCTGCCTGGGGCGCCAGGATCCCGGACAGGCTAAGCTCGCCCCCCCGCGCGGTGGCGGCGGTCAGCTCGTCGGCCAGCTCTACCAGGGTCCCGGAGAGGATATTGGCGACCACCCGCGGGAAGGGCCCTTCGCCCTCCAACCCCTCCTCCACGGCGGCCACGGCCACGCGGTCGGCCACGCCGTTCATGGCGGCGTTGTTCCGCGTCGCCTCCAGGGCGAGGGGGTCGTTGTCCACGCCGAGCACCCGGGAGGCGCCCAACTTGGCGGCGGCGATGGCCAGGATGCCGCTGCCGCAGCCGTAATCGAGGACGGCGGGGGCCTCCTCCCCATGGACGCGGGCGTCCAGCCATTCCAGGCACAGCCGGGTGGTCTCGTGCTGGCCGGTGCCGAAGGCCATCCCCGGATCCAGGACCAGCTCCACCCGGCCCGGCGGAGCTGGCTCCTCCACCCAGCTCGGCCGGACCCAGAGCCGCTCCCCCACGGGGAAGGCGCCGAAGCGCGCCTTCCAGGCATGGGCCCAGTCCTGGCCCTCCACCGGCACCTGCTCCAGGGCCAGGGCCTCCCCGGCGGCGGCGGCCAGTCGGACCTCCAGATCCGCGGGTAGCTCCGCGGCGGAGAACAGGGCCGAGACCAGGTTGGTTCCCCAGGCGGCCCCAGGCTCGAAATTGGGCTGGTCGTCCGCCCCGGCCACGGTGACCGAGGCGGCCCCGGCGGCAGCCAGGGCCTCCTCCACCGCGTCCAGCTGCTGCAGCGGGACGGTGATGCGAACCTCAAGCCATTCCACGGCCAGCCCTCTTCAGCACGGGCCCGCGGGACCACAGACCCCGCGGAACGGAATCACTCCTCGCCCAGGAAGCGTTCGAGAAAGTGGATGTCCACCCCGCCCGCCTGGAAGCGGCCGTCCCGCAGGAGGCGCTGGTGCAGGGGGATGGTGGTCTCGATCCCCCCGACGATGAACTCCTCCAGCGCCCGGCCCATGCGGGCCATGGCCTCTTCCCGGTCCTCGCCCTCGACGATGAGCTTGCCTATCAGCGAGTCGTAGAACGGCGGGATCACGTAGCCGGTGTAGGCGTGGGAGTCGATGCGCACCCCGGGGCCGCCCGGCAGGTGCAGGTGGGAGATGGTCCCCGGCGAGGGGGTGAACTTTTCCGGATTCTCGGCGTTGATCCGGCATTCCACCGCGTGGCCCTCGATCTCGATGTCCTCCTGCCGGAAGCGCAGGGGCTGTCCGGCGGCCACCCGGATCTGCTCCTTGACCAGGTCCACCCCCGTAATCTGCTCGGTGACGGGGTGCTCCACCTGCAGGCGGGTGTTCATCTCGATGAAGAAGAACTCGCCGTTCTCGTAGAGGAACTCGTAGGTGCCCAGGCCGGTGTAGCCCAGCTTGCGGGCGGCCTCCGCGCAGCGCTCGCCCATCCTTCGGCGGGTTTCCTCGTCGATACCCGGGGCCGGGGCCTCCTCCACCAGCTTCTGGTGACGGCGCTGCACGGAGCAATCGCGCTCCCCCAGGTGGATGGCGTTACCGTGCTGGTCGGCGAGCACCTGGAACTCGATGTGCCGGGGCTGGCCGAGGAACTTCTCCATGTAGACCATGCTGTTGCCGAAGGCCTTCTCGGCCTCCGCCTTGGTCATGGAAACGGCGTTGGACAGGCTGGCCTCGGTGTGGACCACGCGCATGCCCTTGCCGCCCCCGCCGCCGGCCGCCTTGATCATGACCGGATAGCCCACCTCGCGGGCGAGATCCCGGAGCTCCTTGTCGTCCTCGGGCACGGGGCCTTCGGAGCCGGGCACGCAGGGCACCCCTGCCTCCTTCATGGCCCGCTTGGCGGCCACCTTGTCGCCCATGGTGCGGATCAGCTCGGCAGTGGGCCCGATGAAGGTGAGGCCGGAGGACTGTACGATTTCGGCGAAGTCGGCGTTCTCGGACAGGAAGCCGTAGCCGGGGTGGATGGCCTCGGCGTCGGTGACCTCCGCCGCGCTCATGATGGCGGGCACGTGCAGGTAGCTGTCCCCGGACTGGCTGGGGCCGATGCACACCGACTCGTCGGCGAGCTTGACGTACTTGGCGTCGCGGTCGGCCTGGGAATGCACGGCCACCGTCTTGATGCCGAGCTCCCGGCAGGCCCGGAGGATGCGCAGGGCGACCTCGCCTCGGTTGGCGATCAGGACCTTGTCGAACATCGGTCCCCCTACGCGTCCGGTTCGATGATGAGGAGGGGTTCGCCGTATTCCACCGGCTGGGCGTTCTCCGCCAGGATCTTCTTGATCCGCCCGGAATACTCCGACTCGATCTCGTTGAACAGCTTCATGGCCTCGATGATGCAGAGGGTGTCACCGACGTTCACCCGGTCACCCTCGCGCACGAAGGGCTCGGCCTCCGGCGACGAGGCGCGGTAGAAGGTGCCCACCATGGGCGCCTCCACCTTGATGCCCGACTCCTCCTCCGCGGGCGCCTCCGGGGCCGGAGCCGGCGCGGCGGCGGGCTGCTGGGCCGGGGCCGGCTGGACCGGAGCCGGCGGCGGGGCCGCGGGGCTGCCGCGGCTGATGCGCACGCTTTCCTCACCCTCGGCGATCTCGATCTCGGTTACGTCCGAATCCTCGAGAAGCTCGATCAATCGCCGGATCTTGCGAATATCCATACAATCCCCCTGACTCAAACCGCAGCGAGCGGCCACCCCACGACTGGCGGCCCCGGGCCCGGTCCCTTGGCGTTTGCTCGGGCTAGCGGGAAGTGCGTGACTCCAGCCGGTCGAGGAAGGCCTGCAGCCGGCGCACCTCACCACTCCGCTCCACCTGCTCCACGAAGCCTTCCAGCCGCCCGGCCGCCTCCTCCCCCTCCGCCGGGTCGGGGGCGGCGGGCTCCTCGGCGGTGCCCTGCTCCAGCTCGTGCAGCCGGCGACGCCACTCGTCGGCCCGGGGATCCTCTGCGGCCCCTTTCAGGAGCTCGCGGTACACCCCGGCGGCGGCCTCGTGGTAGCCCTGTTGGAAATACAGCTCGGCGAGGGTTGGGGTGGGCCTGGGCCCGGAGGGAGCGCCCTCGGCCTCGGGATCGCGGGCCTTCAGGGCGCGCTGGAAGAGCTCCGCGGCGCGCTCCGGCTGGCCCTGGCGCATGGCGATCCGGCCGAGCAGGCGCAAGGCCCGCGGCTCGTAGTCGTCGAACTCCAAGACAGCCAGCAGGTGCCGTTCCGCCTCTTCCAGGCGCCCGTCGGAATAGGCCCCGTTGGCCTCCTGGATGGCCTGCTCCACATGGATCATGCCGGTATCCGTTCAAACCCGGGCCGTGAACGCCCGGACCCTTCCCCCAGTTCCGGTCCGGGACCGGACCCCGCGAAGCACCGGCCATCCTATAGGCATCGTCCCGTAAAGTCCAATAACAGGTCGGGATCGGGAGGGCTAAAGGAGGGTTCTAACGGCTTTCTCCAGGGATTCCTTCCCGGGGTTGCCCTGGAACATCTGCCGGATCCGCCCTTCCCGGTCGATGAGCAGGGTATAGGGGATGCCCGGCGGATCGCCGAAGCGGGCCATCACCTCGTCCATACCCTCCTTGATCAGGGGGACGGGGTAGTTCAGGCCCTGCTCCAGGTGGAAGCGCTCCACATTCTGATGGAAGACCTGGGGATCGTTGGGCTCCCGGCTATCCAGCTTCCAGTTGAGGGCGGCCCCCACCACCTGGAGGCCCTCCTCGCCGTATCGCTCCTGGAGCTCGATGAGATGGGGGATCTCCTTCTTGCAGAAGGGGCACCAGGTGGCCCAGAAGTTGAGCAGGACCACTCGGCCCCGGTAGTCCTCGAGGGCCACCGGCTCCCCCTGCAGCCCGGTCCGCTCCAGCGCGGGAGCGGGCTCGGCCTCCTCCGCCGGAATCACCACCTCCTCCCCGCCCCCGCAGCCGCCCAGCACCAGGGCAAGCCCCAGAGCCAGGGAGGCCAGGAGCCGGCCGCCGCTAGCCGCCATAGACCTGGCGCACATGGCGCTCGAACTCCCCGGCGTCCTTGTACCCGGCGATGCGTGCGGACTGGATCTCCTCGCCGTCGGGGCCGAAGAACATGATGGCGGGCGGGCCGATGATGTTGAAGCGGCGCTGCAGCTCCTTGTGGGCGCCGCTCTGCTCGG
>NZ_LJCP01000012.1 GCF_001399755.1 Thiohalorhabdus denitrificans
GCGTCCTTGTACCCGGCGATGCGTGCGGACTGGATCTCCTCGCCGTCGGGGCCGAAGAACATGATGGCGGGCGGGCCGATGATGTTGAAGCGGCGCTGCAGCTCCTTGTGGGCGCCGCTCTGCTCGGTGACGTCGGCCTGCAGCAGCAGGGCGTCCTGGTCGGCCAGGGCCTGGTGGACCCGCGGATCCTCGAAGGTGGTGCGCTCGTAGCGCACGCACTCGATGCACCAGTCGGCGTAGAAGTCGAGCATCACCGGGCGGCCGGCCGCGGCGGCGTCGTCGAGGGCCGCCTGCAGCTCGTCGGGGCCGCTCACCTCCCGGAAGTCCAGGTGCTCGGCGTCGCCGCCCCCGCCTCCGGCGCCCCCGGTGCTGGCCACGAGGCCGTCGAGGGGATCGAGGGGGTCCTCGCCGCCGGTCACCGACCCCACCAGCTGCAGGGTACCGAGCACCACCAGCACCACGCCGAGGCCCTTCCACAGGCGCTGCCAGCCGCCGGCCTCGGGGGCGAGGCGGTCGAAGGCGCCGAGGTAGACGGCGGTGATCACCAGCAGCAGGCCCCACAGGAACAGGGTCACGGCGTAGGGCACCACGCGCTCGAGCAGGAAGATGGCCACGCCGAGCAGCAGCACGCCGAACACGTACTTGACGGCGTTCATCCAGGCGCCGGCCTTGGGCATCACGGAGCCGGCGGTGGTGCCCACCACCAGCAGGGGCACGCCCATGCCGAGCGACATGGCGAACAGGGAGGTGCCGCCGAGGACCATGTCGCCGGTCTGGCCGATGTAGAGCAGCGCCCCGGCCAGGGGCGGGGCCACGCAGGGGCCGACGATGAGGGCGGAGAGCACGCCCATGACCCAGGTGGCGGGGAGGCTGCCGCCCTTCATGTGCTGCTGGGACTGCTGCAGCCGGCTCTGCAGGGAGCTGGGCAGCTGCAGGTCGTAGAAGCCGAACATGGACAGGGCCAGGGCCACGAACACGGCGGCGAAGGCGCCGATCACCCAGGGGTTCTGCAGGGCGGCCTGGATGGCGGCCCCGGTGGCGCCGGCGACGACGCCGAGGAGGGCGTAGGTGACGGCCACGCCGAGCACGTAGGCCAGCGACAGGCTGAAGGCGCGGGCCTTGGTCATGCCGGTGCCGCCCTCGCCGCCGCCGGAGCCGACGATGATGCCGGACAGGATGGGCACCATGGGGAAGATGCAGGGGGTGAAGGCGAGCCCGAGGCCGGCGAGGAAGAACAGGCCCAGCGCCACGAGGCCGCCGGACTCCAGGGCGGCGGCGAACTGGCCCTGCTCGGAGGTGGAGCCGCCGGCGGCGCCTTCCCCGGCGCC
Source organism: Thiohalorhabdus denitrificans (assembly GCF_001399755.1). Classification (NCBI taxonomy): domain Bacteria; kingdom Pseudomonadati; phylum Pseudomonadota; class Gammaproteobacteria; order Thiohalorhabdales; family Thiohalorhabdaceae; genus Thiohalorhabdus; species Thiohalorhabdus denitrificans. The sequence continues at coordinate 1,329 of NZ_LJCP01000012.1, forward strand.
CTCGCCAGCGTCACCAGCCGCGCCGCCGTCCCCGCCGCCGGACCCCGGCCCGCCCGCGGCGGCCGCCGGGGCGTCGGCCAGGGAAACCGTGAGCTCCTTGGTCTGCGGCGGGTAGCAGACCCCGGCGTCGGCGCAGCCCTGGTAGCGGGCCTCCACCACCACCTCGTCGG
>NZ_LJCP01000013.1 GCF_001399755.1 Thiohalorhabdus denitrificans
TTTCCCCTGTCCCCAAGGGAACAGGACGTATGCGGTATTAGCCCGGGTTTCCCCGGGTTATCCCCCGCCAAAGGGCAGGTCATCCACGCGTTACTCACCCGTCCGCCACGCTAGTCACACCCGAAGGTGCTTTCACGTACGACTTGCATGTGTTAAGCCTGCCGCCAGCGTTCAATCTGAGCCAGGATCAAACTCTCCAGTTCAAAGCTCACTATCGGCTACCCAAAAGGCAGCCAACAGCGCGAACCTTCGAAGCTCCCGACTCCATAGACCCCACAAACCACAGAGCCTACAACGCTTCCTCATCCCAGATTGTTAAAGAGCGAATCGGGCGGTGACCGGCTTTGCGCTGCCGTTGCGTCCCGCCCAATGCGGATGCGTATTCTACGTATCGAGCGCCGCTGGTCAAGGGCCTTTCAAGCATTTTTTCGGCTGACCTTTGCGGGGCCCGTTTCCGGCCAAACCGTCTCCGGCGACCGGAAACCGATAAGGTTACGCACCCGCACCGGGCTTGTCTACCCCCTATTGGGGCTCCCGAATCCAGACCCGGGCGAACCGGCGCTTGCCCACCTGCAATAGATATGGACCACCGATGGGCAGGGTGCGTTCCCGGTCCGCCTCCTTTTCCCCGTCCACGCGCACCGCGTTCTGTTTCACCATCCGCAGGCCCTCGGACGTGGAGGCCACCAGCTCGGCCTCCTTCAGGGCCGCGGGCAGGCGAAGCCCCTCGCCCCCCTCGGCGGCAAGTTCCACCTCCGGGATGTCCTCTGGTACCTGCTTGTTCCGGAACTGGTCCTCGAAGGCCTTCTGCGCCCCATCCACCTGATCCTCGCCCGCGAAACGTCCCACCAGCTCGCGCGCGAGATCCACTTTCACGTCCCGCGGGTTACGCCCTTCCGCCACCTCCTGCTTCAGCGCCTCCACCGCCTCCATGGGACGGTCCGACAGCAGCTCGAAATACCGCCACATCAGATCGTCGGATACGGACATGACCTTGGCGAAGATTTCCTTGGCCGGCTCGTTGATGCCGATGTAGTTGTTCAGGGACTTCGACATCTTCTGCACCCCGTCCGTCCCCTCCAGGATCGGCATGGTCAGGATCACCTGCGGTTCCTGGCCGTAATGACGCTGTAGCTCCCGGCCCACCAGCAGGTTGAACTTCTGGTCGGTACCGCCGAGCTCCACGTCGGCCTCCAGGTGGACGGAATCGTAGCCCTGGATCAGAGGGTAGAGGAACTCGTGGATGGCGATCGCCCGCCCTTCCGTATAACGGGTATGGAAGTCCTCCCGCTCCAGCATCCGGGCCACCGTGTAGTGGGAGGCCAACCGGATCATGTCCGCCGCGGAGAAGGGGTTCATCCACTCGGAGTTGAACACCACCTCGGTGCGCTCGGGGTCGAGGACCTTGTAGATTTGGGCGGCGTAGGTTTCGGCGTTCGCCCGCACCTCCTCGGGGGTTAGGGGAGGACGGGTGGCGCTTTTGCCGCTGGGGTCGCCGATCATCCCCGTAAAGTCTCCGATCAGGAAGCAGACCCGGTGCCCGAAGTCCTGGAAGGCCTTGAGCTTCTGCAGGAGGACGGTGTGCCCCAGATGGAGGTCGGGCGCGGTGGGGTCGAATCCGGCCTTGACCGTGAGCGGCCGCCCCTCAGTCTCGGCGCGCTCCAACTTCTGCCGGAGCTCGTCCTCCACCAGGATCTCTTCCGCCCCGCGGCGGATCTCCACCATCTGTTGGTCGATACTCACCGGCTCCCCGGACGTGGCCAAGGCGCATTCCTCATCGATAGGGGTTGCAAGAGGCCCGTAGGATAGCCGAACCCCGGGGCAAGGTTCCATGGTGGGGTGGTTTATGATGTCCTGAACCGCCATCCTCCAGCCACCAGACGAAACGGTTCCATGAGCCAAAATCTCCCCGCCCCCTCCAGCAGCACGGACCCGGTGGACCGTATCCGCGAGGCCCTGGACGAGGGAGACCTCACCACCGTCGAGGCCATCCTCAAGGATCTGCACCCCGCGGACCAGGTCAAGGTGCTCTCCCAACTGGGGGACGAGGAGCGGGACCGCTGCCTGGATCTCTACGAGGCCCCCGAGATCGGGCCCCTGATCAGCGAGAGCTTCGGGCGGCTGCGCGAGCACCTCCTGGACCACTTCCCCCCCGACGTCCTGGCGGAGGTGGTCCAGGAGCTGGACTCGGACGAGGCCGCCGACCTCCTTCAGGACCTGGAGGACCACGCCGCCGATCGCGTCCTGGCCGGACTATCCTTCGAGGACCGCGCCGAGGTGGAGCCCCTGCTCTCCTATCCGGAGGACACCGCCGGGGGCCGCATGCAGCGGGAGGTCTTCGTGGTCCCTGCCAAGGCCCGTACCCGCAAGGTGCTGGCGGAACTGCGCAAGGTGGGCCGCGACCTGGAGGAGCTGCAGGACATCTACCTGGTGGACAACCGAGGGGTACTGGCCGGGGTGATCTCCATCTTCCAGCTCCTGCGCCTGGAGCTCCACACCCCCGTGGTGGAGGGAGCCAACATGGATCCCCTCTTCGTCACCCCCGAGGAAGACCAGGAGCTCGTCGCCTCCCTGTTCCGTAAGCACCGCCTCCACAGCCTGCCGGTGGTGGACGACACGGGCAGGATCCTCGGCCAGATCACCGCCGACGACATCCTCGGCGTGATGGAGGAGGAGGCCACCGAGGACCTCTACCGGCTCGCCAACATCAACGAGGCCTCCGACCTAACCGAGCCCATAATCCGGGCTTTCCGGCGCCGGGCCTCCTGGCTGACCACTAACGCCGTCGCCGGCATCCTCTCGGCGACCATCGTCTCCTTCTTCAGCGGCAGCATCTCCGCCCTTCCGGCCCTGGCCGCCCTCATGCCCATCGTGGCCAACCTGGGGGGTATGGGCGGGGTCCAGACCGCCACCATCATCGTCCGCGCCATGGCCCTGGGCCACATGGAAGGGGCCTCCCCCGTCCGGGTGACCACCCGCCAGGCCACCGTGGGTCTGCTAATCGGCCTGTTTTTCTGCCTGATAGGGGCGGCGGTGGCCTACTCCACCCTGGGCAGCCCCGGCTTGGCCCTGGTCTTCGGCGTCTCCCTCGCCCTCATCCTGCTGCTCAGCGGCATCCTGGGCTCGGTTATCCCCATCACCCTGAAGCGGCTGGGCTTCGACCCGGCCCTCGTGTCCGGCGGCTTACTCACCACCCTCACCGACTCCATCGGCTTCTTGCTGTTCCTCGGCCTGGCCTCCTGGCTGCTGTTCTGAACCGCCCGGGAACGGTAGCCGGGCCCCCATTGGGTGCCGGCCCGTCCAGGGCGTTTCCAGGAACTTTCCCTTCCCTCTCCGGCATCTATGGTTGTCCCGATCGCGACACTACAGGATTCCCCTTTCCCCCGGCTTCGGAAATCAGGTATACAGGGGCGCCATGGCCTCACCTAAACGGAGCAGGAGACCAATCGGGAATGTCGCGCACCTTTCGTAAGGATTTTTCGGACACCCGTTCCTTATCCCGAAACCCTTCCGGGACGGGTTCCCAACCTTTCGCCTCCCCGGAGCCGAGCCCCCTGCGGCGCCTGTTCCGCTCCCCGAAGGCCCGGGCCCTGGGGCTAGGAGTGGCAACCGCGGTGGCCTCCGGCCTGTTTGGCATGCTTCCCGATTCCATGCAGGGAGGCTCCGGGCCCGGCCCGCAACAGATGACCCTGACCCCCGGCACCGGCCTGGGCCCGGGGTCCACCACCCTGCCCAACCCGCTCGCCTTTACCCGCGCGGGTGGATCCCAAGCGGAAACGGAGACCGCCTCCGCCGCGGAAGCAGACCCCGCCATCCAATGGGAGGCCTACGAGCTGCAAAAGGGGGAGACCCTGTCGCAGCTGGGGGAACGGGTCGGGCTGGGCGCCCGCACCTCCTGGGCCCTCGCCCGGGCGAGCCAGGACGTGTTCCCGGTCCGGCGCATGCGCTCCGGCCGGACCATCCGCGTGCACTACAACGATCAAGGCGACCCGGAGGAGATCCGCTATGGGATCGATTCCGGGAGGTACCTCGCCTGGCGGCGCCAGGAGGGGGGCGGGTACGAGGCCGTCATCGAGAAGTACCCGCGCACCGAGCGGATCCGCACCGCCCACGCCGAGATCGAGACGAGCCTGTTCGGCGCCGGAGCCCGGGCCGGGCTGCCCGAGGGCATCACCATGGAGCTTGCCCGCATCTATGGCTGGGACATCGACTTTGCCCACGACCTCCGCCAGGGGGACTGGTTCCGGGTGCTCTACAAGGAGTACTACCGGGACGGCGAGAAGGTGGGGAACGGCCCCATCCTCGCTGCGGAGTTCGTGACCCGCGGCGAATCCCACAAGGCCATCCGCTTCACCGATGCCGCGGGCAACAGCGACTACTACACCCCCGACGGGCGTTCGGTCCGCAAGGCCTTTCTCCGCAACCCGATGAAGGTCACCCGGATCACCAGCCGCTTCACCCGCAGCCGCGACCATCCCGTCTTGAACAAGCGCCGGGCGCACAAGGGGGTGGATTACGGGGCCCCCACGGGCACCCCCATCCGGGCCACCGGCGACGGCCGGGTGGTCTTCCGCGGCCGCAAGGGCGGCTACGGCAACGTGGTGATGCTTCGGCACGCCGGGCGCTACACCACGGTCTACGCCCACATGTCGCGCTTCGGAAAGTTCCGCAAAGGCCAGCGCATCAAGCAGGGACAGACGGTGGGCTACGTGGGGCAGAGCGGGCTGGCCACCGGGCCGCACCTGCACTACGAGTTCCGGGTGAACGGCAACCACCGCAACCCGCTCACCGTGAAACTTCCCGAGGCGGAGCCGCTCCCCGACGAGCACCGCACCGCCTTCAACCGGCAGCGGCACCACCTGACCGCCTGGCTGGAGGCCGTCGGCGGGGAGGGAACCCGGGTGGCCGCGACGGAGTAGCCGGCCCCCGGATTCCGGCGGCGGAGACGCGAAAAGGCCCGGCCTGAGGACTCAGGCCGGGCCTTTTTCGTGGGCTGCCGCCATGCGGCGGCGGGTTCGGCGCTACACCCCGAAGGAGGACCCACACCCGCAGGTGGTGCTGGCGTTGGGGTTGTTGATCATGAACTGGGCGCCTTCCAGGTCTTCCTTGTAATCGATGCTGGCACCCATCAGGTACTGGATGCTCATCATGTCGAGGAGGATGGTCACCCCGTCCTTCTCCACGACGGTGTCGGCCTCCTGGCGGTTCTCGTCGAAGGTGAACCCGTACTGGAAGCCCGAGCAGCCCCCGCCGGAAACGAACACCCGCAACATGAGGTCCGGGTTGCCTTCCTGAGCGATCAGCTCCTTGAGCTTCTCCACGGCGCTATCGGTCAGTTCTATTGGGTCGGGGATCTGCTCGTTCTGCTCTTCCATGCCAACCGTGGCTTCGGCCATGGTCTGCTACCTCCGCGACAGGGATATTCCAAGGTACGTCCGGATCCCGGCTCCAACGGGCATCAGGCCAAGCTATGGGATCCGTCCGGGGATGTCAAAATGCGCAGGGCTCATCCGGACTCCGTCTTCGCCTGCTCAGTTGCGGCAGGCTCCTCCGCCCCGTTCTCCAGGAGCCCGGGCTTGTCCGTAATCTGTTTGGCCGATCCGGGGCCGCCGGTTTTGCCCTCCTTAGTGGAGGAGATATGGGTACAAGTTCCCGTGATCCCGGCGCCCTCCTCCATCTGGATCACCTCGTAGTACAGGTCCCCGTCCACGCTGGACTGGGCGTGGAGCTCCAGGCGCTCGCTGGCGTGCACATTGCCGAACACCCGGCCGTTGATTACCACGTTCGGGACCTTGACCTCGCCCCGGATCTCGGCCTGGTCGGAGATGACGAGCCGACTGCCGCTCCCGTCCGGGGCCGTTACGGTCCCCTCCAGGGTGCCGTCGATCCTCAGGCCCCCTTCGAAGGTGATATCCCCCTTGATGGTGGTCCCCGCACCGATCATGGTCTCAAGGGTCCCCCCGGTATTCACCTTACGTTTCTTGTGAATCATCGCCGTCTTCCTTCTCCTTGACCTGGACCAGCCGGTCCCAGTCGTGGGCCTGGCTGAGGAGCTCTCCCAGGCTGTTGCGGTCGTAGAGCTGCACCGTGGCCCGGATGGGCTGAGCCTTCTCCGGAAGCTGGATGCGGCCCCGAAAATTCTGAAAATAGCGGAACTCGGCGTCCATTCCCCGCTTGCGGTGCTCGGCCCCCTCGGGGAAAAACCGGGTCTCCTCCTCGCCGTCTCCGTTCAGGAAGGTGACCACCACTCGGGCGTATCCCCGCACCGGCTCCTTCTTGCCGATCCCCTGGATCAGCCGGAACGAGTAGCCGTAGCTCCGCCCGGGACCGTCCACCCGGTGCACGCGGAAATCCCGGACGCTGGTGTCACGGTGGGCCTTGTCGGGATCCAGGATGCTCCGATAGAACGCCACCTGGTCCTGGAGGTTGTTGTTGCGGGTCTCCAGACCATTCAGCACCTGGCGCAGCTTCTCCAGCTGCCCCGACTGCCGCGCCTTGTCCGATTCGAACTGGGCGGCCCGGCTCCGCAGCTCCCGGATCGTGTCCTCCATGTTGCCCTTCTGGTGCTCCAGGCTCTCCACCCGCGCCTCCAGGCGGTCGGTGCTGTGTGCGCGCCAGATCATGCCGAGCTGGAAGGCCCCCCACAGGGAGCCGGGGAGGCCGAGCACCAGAAGGGCCACCAGGGCGAAGAAGACCACGCGCCGGATGTAGAGGGTCCGCGGCCGGCCCCGGTTGGGGTGCAGCAGGAGCACGAGGGAGGCGTAGCGCTGGTCCACGACCGCCTCAGGGAAGCATGGGGGGCACGTTCAGGCCCGTGGCCTCGGGCAGCCCCGCCATCAGGTTCATGTTCTGCACCGCCTGACCAGCGGCGCCCTTGACCAGATTGTCGATCACCGAAAGCACCACCAGTTGTTTCCCCCCCTTGGGCTGGTGAACCGCCAGCCGGCACAGGTTGCTCCCCCGCACCGTGCGGGTCGCCGGATGGCTCCCGGACGGCATCACGTCCACGAACGGGGAATTCTTAAACCGTTCCTCGAACAGCCCCTGCACATCCATTTCCGGATCTTGCAGACGGCTGTAGCAGTCGGCGTGGATGCCCCGGATCATGGGAGCGAGGTGGGGGACGAAGGTGACCTCCACGGGACCCGCGGCCGCCCGGGTCATCCCCTGCTCGATCTCCGGAAGGTGCCGATGGCCCGCCACTCCGTAGGCGGACATGCTGTCGGCGGCCTCGGCCAGCAGGAGGTGGGTCTTGGCCTCCCGGCCCGCACCGCTGGCCCCGGACTTCGCATCGGCCACCAGCCCTTCGGGATCCACCGCCCCTGCCTCCAACAGGGGCAGGAAGGCCAGCTGCACGGCGGTGGGATAGCAGCCCGGGTTGGCCACCAGCCGGGCACCGCGGATAGGCTCGGCGTTCACCTCCGGCAGCCCGTACACCGCCCGCTCCAGCCATTCCGGCGCCGCATGGGTCTCGTTGTACCACCGCTCGTAGGTCGTCCGGTCGGCGATACGGAAGTCGGCGGAGAGATCCACCACCCGTACCCCGCGCTCCAGCAGAGCGGGGACCTGGTGCATGGCGACGCCGTGGGGGACGCCGCAGAAGACCACGTCGCATTGCTCCGCGAGGTACCCGGGATCGGGGTCGGCGAAGTCGAGGTCCACCCAGCCCCGCAAGGAGGGGAACATGTCGGCCACCGGCTGGCCAGCGGCTTTGCGGGAGGTGACGGCGGCCACCTCGGCCTGGGGGTGTGTGGCCAGGATACGGAGGAGCTCCACCCCCGTATACCCGGAGCCGCCCAAGATACCCACGCGAAGGGCGGTTTCCATTTCGGTCTGTTACTCCTCGGCGCGCTGAAGGCCCGGTTCGGTCGGCATCCATGAAACCACAGGGGGCCGCACGACAAAAGGCCACCGTTGCCGGTGGCCTTTTGTTCGCACGGGGATTCCCGATCCAATCACCGCTTGGAGAACTGCGGGCTCCGGCGGGCCTTGCGATGGGCGATCTTCTTCCGTTCCACCTCGCGGGCGTCCCGGGTAAGGAGGCCGGCGCGCTTGAGGGTGGGACGGAGCTGCGGGTTGTACTCCAGCAGGGCCCGGGCCAGCCCGTGGCGAATGGCCCCGGCCTGGCCGCTGGGGCCGCCGCCGTCCACGTTCACCTTGATGTCGAACTGGTCGCCGGTCTCGGTCAGCTCGAGGGGCTGACGGACGATCATCTGGGCCGTCTCGCGGGGCAGGTAATCCGCCAGGCTCTTGCCGTTCACGCGGATTTCCCCGCTGCCGGGGCGCAAGAATACCCGAGCGGTGGAGCTCTTACGGCGTCCGGTTCCGTAGAATTGCTGCTGTGCCATTCTCGACCTCGATCAGAGTTCCAGCAGCACGGGCTGCTGGGCCTGGTGCGGATGCTCGCTCCCGGCGTAGACCTTGAGCTTCCTGAACATCTGCCGCCCCAGCCGGTTCTTGGGCAGCATGCCGCGCACGGCATCCTCGATGATGCGCTCGGGGTGCTCCGCGTTCTGCTTCCAGAACGGGGTCTCCCGAATGCCGCCGGGGAAGCCGGTGTGGTGGTAGTAGATCTTGTCGGTGTACTTGGTGCCGGTCACCTGAACGCTTTGCGCGTTGATCACCACCACGTAGTCGCCGGTGTCCACGTGGGGGGTAAACTCCGGCTTGTGCTTGCCGCGCAGGCGCCTGGCCACCTCGGTGGCCAAACGACCCAGCCGGTACTGGCTGGCGTCCACCACGTACCAGTTACGCTGCACCTCGTCCGGTTTCGCCGAATAGGTCTTCATCGAGCCCGCTCCGAAACTCGTTCTTGCTGGGGGAATCCCCGGAGAAAGCGAATTAGTATAGCCTTCCCGGCTTCCCCGTTCAAGCCGCCTCGGTCCGGGAGGACCGCTCCGCGGCCACCTCGGCGGTGGAGGGGCGCCACACCAGGGGCATGAGCCGGGCGGCGGCCGCCCCGATGCCCACCCACATGAGCGCGGCGCCGGACCCGGCCACCGGGATCACGTCGAACCACCGGCCGGCCACGAACAGCCACAGGCCCCCGTGCAGGAGGCCGAGCTGGGCGGCCTGCAGCCAGCCGGTGCGGACCGGGTGGCCGGTGAAGCGGGGCAGCATATGCTCGGCCACGCCGAAGATCATGAAGGCGATGAAGCCGTAGGTGAACAGGTGGAACAGGCCGATGCCGCCGCCCAGGAGATCCCCCCACCCCACCAGACTAAGGCCCCCCAGGGCCAGGTAGACCACCGCACTCCGCACCATGTGCCGGGGGCCCCGGCGCATGGTCATGGTGGCGGCCGCCTCCTCGCGGCCCTCGGCGCCCCCTTCCCGGGGCGGGGCGCAGCGGACCAGCTCCCGGGCCTCCTCGGCCCCGGGCACCCCCACCTTCTTCAGCTCGCCGTCCACCAGGGTCGCAGGCACCGTCTTGATGAGCTTCTCGGCGATCACCTTGCGGCCCTCGGGCTGGGCCACGTCCAGAACCTCCAGCTCGAAGTCCTTCTCGTCGTTGACCTGGCGCCAGACCCGCTCGGCGTTGGGGCAGACGTTGCACCATTCCGAGACCAGAAGGGTGACCTTCATGACTCGCCGCCCTCCTCCTCGGCGCCGGGGACGGCGCAGCGCATGCAATAGACGTCGTAGCGGTCCACCCACTGTTTCATGCCGTCCATGGCGCGCTCCCCGGTCACCAGATTGGCCAGGGCGGTGTCGGGATTGTCCGGGCGCAGGCGCACCAGCCAGGCGTCGCCGTAGGGGTCGATGTTGACCTGGCCGGGGTCCTGCTCCATGAGCGGGTTCACCTCTACGATCTCGCCGTCGAAGGGGGAGGGGATGCCCCCCGCCCACTTGCTGCTCTCCAGGCGGCCCACCGGCTTGCCGCCCTTGATGTGCTTGCCCGGCTTCTTGAAGCGGGCGTACTGCACGCGGCCGCTCATGGTCTGGGCGGGGTCCGTGATGCCCAGGGTGAAGGTGCCGTCCTCTTCCGGGCGCACCCACACGTAGTCCAGGTCGTAGTAGAGGTCTTCGGGCAGGTCGCAGCCGTGGTAGTTCGCCATGGGTCAGCCCTCCTCGCCGGTGGGCCGCGCGGACACCGAACGGATGATGTTGTAGGCGAAGGCCGCCATGGCCGCCCAGGCGATCACCCCGCCGGCGAACAGCACCGCCTTCCAGTACCCCAGCCAGCCCACCACCAGCAGGATCAGGCCGATGTTCGCCGCCCACAGCTGCACATTGGCCAGGCGTTCCGAGTAGAGGGGCTTGTTGGCGAAGCGCGGCAGGGTGTGCAGGGCCACTCCGTAGATCATCATGACCACAAAGCCCAGCAGCATGATGTGGCCGTGGGCCCGGGCGGGCAGGCCCGGCAGGGTGCCTGGGAAGAAGGCCTGATAGACCCCGAAGCCGCCGCCGATGATGGCGTAGACCAGGGAACAGACGATGAACCAGCGGTTGCGCGGATGCATGCGGGGACTCCCTTACCGTTCCACTCGGGAATTACACCGGGGGAGGGGATTGTGCCGCATTGACTGGAATCAAATATACAACTTTTCTAAACCGAGTCTAAACCGGCTCCGCCGCGCTCATTCCAGGATCTCGTGGAGCCGCCGCGCATCAAGGATGCGGATGCGGTCCCCCTCCACGTCGATGGCCCCGGCCTCCCGCAGCCGACCCAGGACCCGGGAGAAGGTCTCGGGCTGGATGCCGAGCCGGCTGGCGATGGCGGCCTTCTTGGCGGGCAGGTGGAGCTCCGCGCTGGGCTGTTCCTCCCCCTCGGCCTCGGTCTGGGCGAGGAGGTAGCCCACCACCCGGCCGGTGGCGTCCTCCAGGGTGAGGGCGGCCACGTCCTGGACCAGCTGGTGCAGCCGCTTGCTCATGGTGGCGAGCAGGTTGCGGGTCAGGCCGGGGCGGGTGTCCAGCAGGTGATTGAACCCCTCCGCGCCGATCTCCAGCAGCTCCGCGGGCTCCAGGGCCCGGGCGTCGACCGGGTACCGCTTGCCCGACATGAATAGCACCGCCTCGGCGAAGGTCTCGTGGGGACCGATGATCTCCACCACCTTCTCATGGCCGCTGCTGGCCAGCCGGGAGAGCTGGATGTGGCCGCTGTTCACCACGAAGAAGCTGCGGAAGGGGTCGTCGGCGTGGAAGAGGATCTCCCCCCGGTCGAGCGTGCGCGGGTGGGTGCATTCCGCCATCTCGGCGAGCACGTCGTCGTCCAGGTTGCGGAACAGGGCCGCCTGGCGGAGCTGTGCGATGACGTCGGACATGGCCTCCTCCGGCGCGGGGCGGCTCGCCCCGGTCACAGGGAATGGGTCGCGTTGCAATCGGCGTCCACCCGGAGCTCCCCCGAGGGACTGACGGCCGCGCCGAACAGGCGCGCGGCCACCTGATCGGTCATCTCCCGCACCTGCCGGGTGAAGAAATGGTCGGCCTCGGGGAAGCAGAGCCACTCGGGGTCCCGCTCCATGCGGGCCCGGAAGGCGCGCACGGTGTCCGGGTCCACCACCTCGTCCACCCCGCCCTGCACGATCATCACCGGTCGGCGCTCCGCCTCCAGGAAGGCGAAGTCGTACCAGGCCACCGGCGGCGCCACCGCCACCAGCCGGCGCACCCGGGCGTCCCCGGCCGCGGCGCGCAGGCCGGCAAAGGAGCCGAAGGAGAACCCCGCCACCCACAGGGGCAGCTCGGGGAAGCGGGTGGCCATGGCGTCCACGGCCGCGGCGGCATCGGCCACCTCGCCCGGCCCCCCGGAGAACTGCCCGGGACTGGTCCCCACGCCGCGGAAGTTGAAGCGCAGGGTGGCGGCGCCGTGCTTGCGCAGGGCCCGGGCGAGGTAGACCACCACCTTGTTGTTCATGGTCCCGCCGTACCGGGGGTGGGGGTGGCAGAGGACCACCGCCGCCCGGGGTGGCTCGTCCGGGGGCAGGGTCAGGCACGCCTCGAGCGGCCCGGCCGGGCCGGCCAGATCGAGGAACTCGCCCTTGCCCCCGGAGCAGTGGGCATGCTGGGTTTCAGTCATCGTCCAACCGCAGCCGCGTTACCGGCTCGCCGTTCATCACATGCTCGAACAGGATCTCGTCGATGTCCTCCGCCGTCTGGTACCGGTACCAGACCCCCTCCGGGTAGATGACCATGCAGGGGCCCTCGCTGCACCGCCCCAGGCAGCCCGCCTGGTTCACCCGGACCCCGCCGGGCTTCTTCAGGCCCCATTCGTCCACCCGCTCCTTGGCGTGCTGGCGCAGCTCCGCGGCCCGCCCGTCGCCGTTGCAGCTCCTGCGGCCATCGGTGCGCGCATTGAGGCACATGAATATATGGTGACTGTAATAGAATTGACGCATTGGGTATCCATCCTTGCGCTGCCGGGATCGCGGCGACCCTCCCTGGACCGGGGCCGGCCCTCCCTCGAAAGGGCCCGGAAATGATGCCTCTCCAGGGGACGGTTGGGAAGCCGGTCCGGCGGCCTCTTTGTTAGGGCCAACAGCCGCCGAGAGGGTTCCACCATGCCGTCGCTATTCGTAGAGACCGCCATCCGCCAGCTCGATCGCGCCCTGCGCACCGTGGCCGGCGTCCCGGACGAGCAGGCCGACAACCGGCCTTCCCCCGCCCGGGACGTCCCGGCCCCCGACGCCCCCGGCCCCGGCAGCGGCCAGGCCCGCCACACCGGCCGGCTAATGCGGGTCAACTACGCCGGCGAGGTGGCCGCCCAGGGGCTCTATCTGGGGCAGAGCCTCACCGCCCGCACCCCCGAGGTGGCCGACAAGATGGATCGCGCCGCCCGCGAGGAACAGGACCACCTCAACTGGTGCACCGAGCGCATGGCCGCCGGGGGGGTGCCGGCGAGCCGCCTTAACCCCGTGTGGCTCGCCGGCTCGGTGACCCTGGGGGCGGTGGCCGGACTGGCCGGCGACCGCTGGAGCCTGGGCTTCGTGGCCGAGACCGAACGGCAGGTCATGCGCCACCTGCAGGGCCATCTGGCCCAGGTGCCGGACAACGACCCGCGCACCCGGGCGGTGCTGGAGCAGATGTACCTGGACGAGCGCCACCACGCGGAGTGGGCCGAGGAGAGCGGCGGCCGCCGCCTGCCCCTGCCCATCCGAACCGGCATGCGCCTGAGCTCGAAGTTTTTGACCGTGGGCTCCTACTGGGTGTAGCCCCGCGGCCCACCGGAGACGACCCCCCCATGACCAGCCCCTTCCCCGCCAGCGCCGGCCCGATCCGGATCCTGGTCGTCGAGGACGAGGAGCCCATCCAGGTCCTCGTGCAGCACAACCTGGAGGCGGCCGGCTTCCGAGTGGAGGTGGCGGCCGACGCCGAGACCGCCCTGGAGCGCATGGCCGAGGCGCCGCCGCACCTGGCCATCCTCGACTGGATGCTGCCGGGCATGAGCGGCCTCGACCTGTGCCGGCACATGCGCGGGGAGGGGGCCTACCGCCATATCCCCGTGATCATGCTGACCGCCAAGGGGGAGGAGGAGCACCGCGTCCGGGGGCTGGAGATGGGGGCCGACGACTACCTCCCCAAGCCCTTCTCCCCCCGGGAGCTCACGGCCCGGGTCACCAACCTCCTGCGGCGGAGCTACCCCGAGCTGCAGGAGGAGGTGCTCACCGCCGGCGAGCTGCGCCTGTTTCCGGCGCAGCACCGGGTGCTCTACGGGGACCGGGAGATCCACCTCGGCCCCACGGAGTTCCGCCTCCTGCAGTTCCTCATGACCCACCCCGGCCAGGTCTTCGAGCGCGGCCAGCTCCTCGACCGCCTGTGGGGCCCCTACGCCGAGGTGGAGGAGCGCACCGTGGACGTCCACATCCGCCGCCTGCGGCGGGCCCTCGACCCGGTGGCTCCCCGCGACCTGGTGCAGACCGTGCGCGGAGCGGGCTACCGCTTCAACGCCTCCTAGCCGACCATGCACCTGCTCCCTTTCCTCGCCCGCGCGGTCATCGCCCTCGGCGTCCTGGTGGCCACCCTGGGGCTCCTGCGCTGGCACGCGCCCTTGCTCGCCCTGGGGCTGGCCACGATCGTCGCCGGGGGCGCCGCCGGCTGGGCCTGGACCCGCGCCCGGCTCACCGCCCTGCGGCGCTGGCTGCACGCCCGCGAGGGGGCGGTGGCCCTGCCGGGCGAAAACGCCTGGGACACCCTGGAAAGCGAGCTGCGCTATTACTTCAAGCAGCGCGACCGCCAGCTGCGCGAGACCCGGCGCCGCCTCGGGCAGCTGGAGGGCCTCGCCCAGGAGCTGCCCGTGGGGGTGGCCCTGCTCGACCCCCAGGGGCGCCTGGTGGAGGCCAACCGCAAGGCCTACGAGCTGCTGGCCGTGGAGCCGGACCGCGGCCACGGCCAGCGTCTCCAGGGGTGGCTCCGCGAGCCCGGCCTGCAGCACCTCTTCGCGTCGGAGGGACCCTCGCTCCGGCAGGGCACCGCCCCCTACCACCCCGACCCTTCCCGGACCCTGGCCTTCACCGTGACCCGCAAGGAGGACGGCACCTTCCTCCTGGTGGTGGAGGAGATCACCGAACGGCTGCGGCTCCACCGCATGCGGGAGGACTTCGTGGCCAACGTCTCCCACGAGCTGAAAAGCCCCCTGACCAGCCTGCGCGGCTTCGCCGAGACCCTCCTCGGCGACGGGGAGCTGGACCCGGAGCAGCGGGACCGCTTCCTGCGCATCATGCACGAGCAGATCGACCGCATGCAGGCGCTGGTGGCCGACCTGCTCACCCTGTCCCGCCTGGAGGGTCAGCCGGACCCGGTGCCGCCCACACCGGTGGACCTGGACCGGCTGCTCGCCTCCCTGGCCGACCAGTACGCCGCCCGGGCCACCGAGCGGGGGATCCGGCTGGATATGCCCGAGCCGGAGTCGGTGACCGGGCTCCACTGGTACGGGGAGGCGGACGCCCTGGGCCAGGCCCTGGCCAACCTGATCGACAACGCGCTGAAGTACACCCCGGAAGGGGGCCGGGTGCAGGTGTGGGCCGAAGAACGCCGGGGCGAGGTGGCCGTCCACGTCCAGGATTCGGGCATCGGCATCGACCCCCAGCACCTGCCCCGCCTCACCGAGCGCTTCTACCGCGTGGACAAGGGGCGCTCCCGCGCCGTGGGCGGCACGGGCCTGGGGCTCTCCATCGTCAAGCACATACTCCACCATCACGGGGGACGCCTGGAGATCGACAGCGCCCCGGGCCGGGGCTCCACCTTCTCGGCGGTGCTGCCCGACCATCCCCCGGGCGGGCCGGTCGCGCGACCGGGCACCGGCGGGGATTCCCCCGTGTAACGATCCTGTAACACAGGGGCGGGAAACTCCCCATCGACGCGCAACCGGCTTCCGGAACCGAGCAGCGCACCCACACCCATTGGAGGCACGATCCCATGAAGAAGCTGCGCACCCTCGGCCTGACTGCGGCCGCCGTGCTCGCCCTCGCCGCGGGGCCGGCGGAGGCCCGCGACCAGATCCGCATCGTCGGATCCAGCACCGTGTTCCCCTTCGCCAGCTACGTGGTCGAGGAGTTCGGCGCCACCACCCAGCACCCCACCCCGGTGATCGAATCCACCGGCTCCGGCGGCGGCTTCAAGCTGTTCTGTGCCGGCGTCGGGATGGAGACCCCGGACATCACCAACGCCTCGCGACGCATCAAGCCCAGCGAGCTGGAGCGGTGCCGGGAGAACGGCGTGGAGGCCGTCACCGAGGTGGAGATCGGCGCCGACGGCATCGTGGTGGCCAACCGCACCGACGCCCCCCGCCTGGAGCTTTCCCGGGAGCAGCTCACCCGGGCCGTGGCCGCCGAGGTCCCCAAGGACGGGGAGCTGGTGGACAACCCCTATAAGCGCTGGGACGACATCGACCCCGAGCTGCCGGACGCCGAGATCCTCGTCTACGGCCCGCCCTCCACCTCGGGCACCCGGGACGCCTTCGAGGAGCTGGTGATGGAGGCGGCCTCCGAGGAGATGGAAGGCTACGGCGGGGGATACACCAAGATCCGCCAGGACGGCGCCTACGTTCCCGCCGGTGAGAACGACAACCTGATCGTGCAGAAGCTGAACCAGAACCCGGACGCCGTGGGGATCTTCGGCTACAGCTTCCTCGAGGAGAACTCCGACCGGGTCCAGGCCTCGCGGATCGACGGCGTAGCCCCCGAGGCCGAGGCCATCGCCTCGGGCGAATACCCCGTATCCCGGAGCCTGTTCTTCTATGTGAAGAACGCCCACGAGGGCAAGGTGCCCGGCCTCGCCGAGTACGTGGAGCTCTTCCTCGCCGAGAAAATGATCGGCGAGCTGGGCTACCTCAAGCGCCTCGGCCTCATCCCGCTTCCCCGGGAGCGCCGGGAGGAGATGCGCCAGCGCTTCGCGGATCGCGAGCCGGTGGAGGTGGGCGACCTCGAGTGACCCCCGGAGGCGGGCAGCCCGGGCCGGCGGGAGGGCTCCCGCCGGCCTTTCCGTGCGTCGCCCGTCGAGATAACGGGCCCCGGCCCGGGAGCCCGCCCCCCTTCGCGGCCTCCGCCCGCCGCGGGGGCCGCGAAGGGGGGCGGCGGAGAAATCCGCCCCGCGGGGCAGCGTTCCGGTTCATGGCCGGTATAATGGCGCCCCCTCACACGTCGGAACCAACGAGGAGCGGTCCTTGACCTCCGGACAAGCCGCCTTGCTCTTCTTCGGTGGCCTATTTCCCCTGATGGCCCTGGCCTACATGCTGGGCCGGCGCCGGGTCCTTGCCCAGGAGGCCACCGCACCGCTGCACTCCCGGCCGGGCTTCTACGGCTGGTACGCGGTGGTCTGGCTGGCCCTACCGGCCCTGGTGGTGGCCCTGGGCGCCACCCTGCTGCAGCTGCTCGGTCTCGCCTCGCCCCCCGCCCCCATGACCCTCACCGCCAGCCTGCTGGTGGCCGCCGGGGGCCTGGCACTGGCCCTGCGGACCCTGCGCCCCTCGCTGCGGGCCCGGAACATCGTGGAGGGCGTGGCCCGCTGGCTGCTGCTGGCCGCCTCCCTGGTATCGATCCTGACCACCCTGGGCATCGTCCTCAGCATCCTGTTCGAGGCCATCCGTTTCTTCCAGACCGTGAGCATCTGGGAATTCCTTACCGGCACCACCTGGAGCCCCGACACCGCCTTCCTGGGGGGAGCGGGCCGGGAGGGCGGGGAGAGCGCCCAGTTCGGCTCGGTCCCGCTGTTCGCCGGCACCTTCATGATCACGGCCATCGCCATGGTCGTAGCCCTGCCCGTGGGCCTTCTCTCCGCCATCTACATGTCGGAGTACGCGCCCAAACGGGTCCGTGCCGCGGCCAAGCCCACCCTCGAGGTGCTGGCGGGCATCCCCACCGTGGTCTACGGCTTCTTCGCCGCCATCACCGTGAGCCCCCTGGTGGTGCAGCTCGCCGGGTACGTGGGACTGGACGCCTCCCACAGCAACGCCCTGGCGCCCGGGGTGGTCATGGGGGTGATGATCATCCCCTTCGTCTCCTCCCTGTCCGACGATGTGATCAGCGCCATCCCCCACAGCCTGCGCGAGGGCTCCTTCGCCCTGGGGGCCACCACCTCGGAGACCATCAAGCAGGTCCTGCTGCCGGCGGCCCTGCCCGGGGTGATCGCGGCCTTCATCCTGGCCGCCTCCCGGGCCCTGGGCGAGACCATGATCGTGGTGATGGCAGCCGGGCTGCGCCCCAACCTCACCGCCAACCCCCTCGAGGACATGACCACGGTAACGGTGCGCATCGTCGACGCCCTCACCGGCGACCAGGAGTTCGACAGCCCGCAGACCCTGTCCGCCTTCGGCCTGGGCCTGATGCTGTTCATCGTCACCCTGGTCCTGAACATGATCTCCATGTACGTGGTGCGCCGCTTCCACGAGAAATACGACTGAGGCCCGAGGCAAGCCATGGCCACCCCCGACCCCCACACCGCCAAGCTCCTCAAGCGCCGCTACCGGGCGGAGCGCCGCTTCAAGGCCCTGTGCATCGGCGCCCTGTCCTTCGCGGTCGCCTTCCTGGTGCTGTTCTTCGCCGACATCATCAGCAAGGGCTACCCCGCCTTCCAGCAGACCAAGATCCAGACCGAGGTCACCTACTCCGAGCGGTCCGTGGAGCTGCCGCTGGCCGCCGTGGGCGAGGACGTCCGCTACCTGGTGAGCCGCGGCTTCCTGCGCCAGATCCCCGATCAGGTGGAGCGCGATCCGGACCTGATGGGCCGGACCGTCACCCGCTGGGTGACCGCCGACACCGACGTGGACCAGTACCTCAAGGGCAAGCACAGCAAGCTCTCGGAGGAGGACGAGCAGATCGTGGACCGCCTGGCGGAGGAGGGCCGGGCGGAGCTGGCCTTCAACTGGAGCCTCTTCACCGCCGGGGACTCCACCATGCCGGAGATGGCCGGCATCCGCTCGGCGGTGGTCGGCACCTTGTTCACCCTGCTGGTGACCATGCTGGTGAGCTTCCCCGTGGGCGTCATGACCGCCGTCTACCTGGAGGAGTTCGCCCCGGACAACCGCCTGACCCGCGCCATCGAGGTGAACATCAACAACCTAGCGGCGGTGCCCTCCATCCTCTACGGCCTGCTGGGCCTGGCCGTCTTCATCAACTTCTTCGGCGTGCCGCGCTCCTCGGCCCTGGCGGGCGGCCTGACCCTGGCGCTCATGACCCTGCCCATCATCATCATCAGCACCCGCGCCGCCCTGCGCTCGGTGCCCGACTCCATCCGCGAGGGCGCCTTCGGCGTGGGCGCCTCGCGGCTGCAGATGGTGGCCCACCACGTCCTGCCCCTGTCACTGCCGGGCATCCTCACCGGCTCCATCATCGGCCTGGCCCAGGCCATGGGGGAGACGGCCCCGCTGCTGATCGTGGGCATGATGGCCTTCATTCCCGCGTCGCCGGACGGCGTCATGGACGCCGCGACGGTGCTGCCCGCGCAGATCTTCAGCTGGGCCTCCCGTCCGGAGCGGGCCTTTGCCGAGCTCACGGCCGCTGGCATCATTGTGCTGCTGGTCGTGCTGCTGACCTTGAACGCCGCCGCCGTGCTGCTGCGCAAGCGCTTCGAACGGCGCTGGTAGGGAGAGTAGAACCATGCAACAGCCGAATTCCGCCACAGCCCAGCCCGAGCCCGAGGCAGCCAACGGCGGCGGCCCGGGCGGCACCACCGACCAGCCGGAGGGCGGCAAGCCCCGGAGCACCCCCGTGCACGCCGCAGTACGCGGCACCGGCGCGGACGATGCCGCCGCCGGGCCGGTGAAGGTGGAGGTCAGGGACCTCAACCTGTGGTACGGGGAGACCCAGGCCCTTCACGGCATCAACCTCGACGTCCGCGAGCGCGAGGTCACCGCCCTGATCGGCCCCTCCGGCTGCGGCAAGTCCACGTTCCTGCGCTGCATCAACCGCATGAACGACCTCATCCCCAGCGTCCAGGTGGACGGGGGGATCTACCTGGACAGCCGGGACATCTACGACCCGAGCGTGGACGTGGTCCAGCTGCGCTCCCGGGTGGGGATGGTCTTCCAGAAGCCCAACCCCTTCCCCAAGAGCATCTACGAGAACATCGCCTACGCCCCGCGCATCCACGGCATCGCCAAGAAAGGCGCCGAGATGGATGACCTGGTGGAGACCAGCCTGCGCAAGGCGGGGCTGTGGAAGGAAGTGGCCGACCGCTTGGACCAGCCGGGCACGTCGCTCTCCGGCGGCCAGCAGCAGCGCCTGTGCATCGCCCGGGCCATCGCCGTGAGCCCGGAGGTGATCCTCATGGACGAGCCGGCCTCGGCCCTCGACCCCGTGGCCACCGCCACCATCGAGGAGCTCATCGACGAGCTGCGGCAGAACTACACCATCCTCATCGTCACCCACAACATGCAGCAGGCCGCCCGCGTGGCCCGCTACACGGCCTTCTTCCACATGGGCGAGCTCATCGAGTACGACGATACCGAGACCATGTTCACCAATCCGCGCGAGCGGAAGACCGAGGACTACATTACCGGCCGTTTCGGCTGAGGAGCCTCCAACCATGCAGAGCCGGGACCATCACATCAGCCACCGCTACGATCAGGAGCTGGAAGCCCTGCGGGACGACGTCCTGAACATGGGCAGCAAGGTGGAGGAGCAGATCGACAACGCGGTGCGGGCCCTGACGGAGGGCGACGAGGGGGTTGCCGAGGCCACCATCCGCGAGGACCACGCCGTGAACGCCATGGAGGTAGCCGCCGATGAGAAGGCGGTCTCCCTGCTGGCCCGGCGGACCCCGGCGGCCCGGGACCTGCGCTTCGTCATGACGGCGATCAAGACCATCACCGACCTGGAGCGGATCGGCGACGAGGCGGAGAAGATCGCCCGCATGGGCCAGCAGTTGGGTGGGCGGCAGTCCCTGCGCCGCAACCAGGCCATCTCCACCATGTCGGAGGCGGTCCGCAACCAGACCCGCCAGGCCCTGGACGCCCTGGCCGCCATGGACGCGGACGCCGCCCTGCGCATCCATCAGGGCGACGCCAAGATCGACGAGATGTTCGAGGGGATCTTCCGGGAGCTGCTCACCTACATGATGGAGGACTCCCGCAACATCTCCGCCACCATCGACATCCTGTTCGTGGCCAAGGCCCTGGAGCGCATCGGCGACCACAGCAAGAACATCACCGAGTACGTGATCTACATGGTCCACGGCCAGGACGTGCGCCACACGGACGTGAACCACCTGGACCTGGACGAGGGCGAGCACTAGCGCGGCCCCGGCCGCCGGGCGGGGCCGGCCCCCGGCCGGCGGGAGCGGGCCGCCTCCGGGCCCTGGCTCCTCCCCGGCGCCGCGACGCTTCCCTCAGCGGCGCATCGCCTCCCACTCCAGAACCGGCGGATGGCAGATCATCTGCACCGTATTGCCGTCCGGGTCGTAGCAGTAGAAGCTGCGGGCCCCGTCGCGGTGCGTGCGGGGCTCCGTCTTCATGACCACCCCCTGCTCGCCCAGGAAGGCGTACCAGGCGTCCACCGCGGCGAAGTCGGGCAGGAAGAAGCCCAAGTGGTCCAGGTGCTGGGCGTGGGCCTCGTCGAAGCCCGCCGGCGGGTCGCTCACCCGGTGCAGGGCGAGGTTGTCGGGCCCGGAGCTCAGGTACACGTTGTCGTCGTCGGGGCGCCACTCCACCGCCATGCCCAGCAGGCTCGCGTAGAAGTGCTCGCACTCCGCGAAGTTCCGGACGAAAAGCGCCAGGTGGCGCATGCCCAGGGTCTCGGCGGGGCGTTGCAACGGCTTGTCTGCGGCCATTTCCTTGCGGCTCCTTGGTGCGGGGTGGGTTGGTGGGGGCGGGCCCGAGGCATTGGGCGCACCCGGCAATGATACCCGGCCGCGGGGGCCGGGTCATGGCCGGGTCCCTTCGGTTCCGGTTTTCCGGGAACCTTTTCGCGCCGTTTTCCTCAAAATGCTTCCTGGTATTTGGGGGCAACGGCCCCAAGCGCGTATCCTGTCGGGCTTCCGGGCCCGACCCGCAACCTCTTTGTGATGGATAGAAATTCGTGATCGAGAACCTGCGCAACATCGCCATCATCGCCCACGTCGACCACGGCAAGACGACCCTGGTGGACCGCCTCCTGCAGCAGTCCGGCACCCTGGACGAGCGCGCCCCCGATGCCGAGCGCATCATGGACAGCACGGACCTGGAGAAGGAGCGTGGCATCACCATCCTCTCCAAGAACACCGCCATCGACTGGGAGGGCTACCGCATCAACATCGTGGATACCCCCGGCCACGCCGACTTCGGCGGCGAGGTGGAGCGGGTGCTGTCCATGGTGGACTCGGTGCTCCTGCTGGTGGACGCGGTGGACGGGCCCATGCCCCAAACCCGCTTCGTCACCGAGAAGGCCCTGGCCCGCGGGCTGCAGCCCATCGTGGTGGTGAACAAGGTGGACCGTCCCGGCTCCCGCCCCGACTGGGTGGTGGACCAGACCTTCGACCTGTTCGACAACCTGGGCGCCAACGACGACCAGCTGGACTTCCCGGTGGTCTACTGCTCCGCCCTGGAGGGGTACGCCTCTGAGGATTCAGAGGCCCGCGAGGGCGACATGACCCCGCTGTTCCAGACCATCGTGGACAATGTGGCCGTCCCCGACGTCGATCCCGACGCGCCGTTCCAGCTCCAGGTGAGCGCCCTGGACTACAACAAGTTCACCGGCGTCATCGGCGTGGGGCGGGTGACGCGGGGCACGGCCCGGCGCAACCAGCAGGTCTCCATCATCGACCGCCACGGCGAGACCCGCAGCGGCAAGATCAGCCAGGTATTCGGCTTCCGCGGCCTGGAAAAGATCGAGGTGGAGGAGGCCTCCGCCGGCGACATCATCTCCTTCACCGGCATCGACCCGCTGAGCATCTCCGACACCCTGTGCGATCCCGCCGAGGTGGAGCCGCTGCCGGCGCTCACCGTGGACGAGCCCACGGTGTCCATGAACTTCCTGGTGAACAAGTCGCCCTTCGCCGGCCGCGAGGGCAAGTACGTCACCAGCCGGCAGATCAAGGACCGCCTGGAGCAGGAGCTGGTGCACAACGTGGCCCTGCGCGTGGAGCAGACCGAGGACGCGGAGAAGTTCCGGGTCTCCGGGCGCGGCGAGCTGCACCTGGCCACGCTGATCGAGACCATGCGCCGCGAGGGCTACGAGCTGGCGGTATCCCGCCCCGAGGTGGTGATCCGCGAGATCGAGGGGGCCAAGGAGGAGCCCTACGAGCACCTCACCGTGGACGTCCCGGAGGACCACCAGGGCACGGTGATGGAGAAGGTGGGCGAGCGCGGCGGCGAGCTCAAGGACATGGCCCCCGACGGCAAGGGCCGGGTGCGCATGGACTACGAGATCCCCGCCCGGGGCCTCATCGGCTTCCGCAGCGAGTTCCTCACCGCCACCTCCGGCGAAGGCCTCATGTTCCACGTCTTCGACCACTACGGCCCGGTTAAGCCCGGCGACTACGGCCGGCGCGTGAACGGGGTACTCATCAGCATGAGCACGGGCAAGACCGTGGAATACGCCCTGTTCAACCTGCAGGACCGCGGCGCCATGTTCGTGGGCCCGGGCGAGGACTGCTACGAGGGCCAGATCGTCGGCCGCCACGTGCGCGACAACGACCTGACCGTGAACCCCTTCAAGGGCAAGCAGCTCACCAACGTCCGCGCCGCCGGCTCCGACGAGAACGTCATCCTGGTGCCGCCGGAGAAGCCCTCTCTGGAGGAGGCCCTGGAGTTCATCGACGACGACGAGCTCGTGGAGGTGACGCCGGAGTCCATCCGCCTGCGCAAGAAGCTGCTCACCGAGACCGAGCGCAAAAAGGCCGGCCGCGCCGGCTGAGCCCGCCCCGAGCATTGCGACAAAAAAAAGCCCCGCCGAATCGGCGGGGCTTTTTCATCCGAATGCGGTAGAAACCTATTCGGGGACCACGTTAGTGGCCTTGGGGCCCTTGGGGCCGGTCTCGCTCTCGAAGGAGACGTTCTGGCCCTCGGCCAGGGACTTGAAGCCTTCGCCCTGAACGGCGGAGTAATGCACGAAGACATCGTCGCCGCCGTCCTCGGGGGCGATGAACCCGAAGCCCTTGGCGTCGTTGAACCACTTCACGGTACCGCTACGCATTAGACACCTCGACAGATTAAGCTGAAAGAAAGTGTTCTTCGGTGCCGGCCCCTGCCGGGACCACGGGCTTCGGACCCCAAGGACCTCCAACCCGGACGCACGTCCAAACACAACACCTGTGTTCGAGTGTACGCCCCTTTCCACGCTCCGCCAACTCTTTTTGCTTTGTTAAAAGGCCGTTATGCAGGCGGGGGGCAATTCCGGCGCTGCAACCGAGGCGCGGCGTAGGGGGCTGCTGTCTGTCCTGGCGGGACAGAGGTGGTCCGTCGTTCCGGACGCCTATCCCGGCTCGTTGCGGGCCCTCCCCGCGGTTTGGGCACAAAAAAAGCCCCGCCACGGGGGCGGGGCTTCAACGAAGTCTGAGCCGGGGGACTTACTGGCCGACGACGTTAGTGGCCTTGGGGCCCTTGGGACCGGTCTCGCTCTCGAAGGAGACGTTCTGGCCCTCGGCCAGGGTCCGGAAACCATCGCCCTGGATGGAGGAGTAGTGCACGAACACGTCGTCACCACCATCCTCGGGGGCGATGAAACCGAAGCCCTTGGCATCGTTAAACCACTTAACAGTACCGCTACGCATTAGACACCTCGACAAAAAAAACGAAAAGATAGCCCCTCGGCGCGATTCAGGAATACGGCGCACAAGGTGCGAATACCAGAAATCCCCCGTCGCCTCGGAGCAAGACTGCTCCTCCCGAGTCTACGCTTCATGCACTGTTGTGCAACAGGTTTCTTGCAATCGGGTAGGCATCCGGGCCGGCTGCGGCGGGCCAGGGGGAGAAGAAACTACGGGACCCCGCGCGTGGCGGGGTCCCTGGGGTCTCAACGGATGGGGATCAGTCCGCCACCACGCGGGTGGCCTTGGGGCCCTTGGGCCCGGACTCGCTCTCGAAGGAGACGTGCTGGCCCTCGGCCAGGGACTTGAAGCCCTCGGCCTCCACGGCGGAGTAATGGACGAACACGTCATCTCCGCCGTCCTCGGGGGCGATGAACCCGAAGCCCTTGGCGTCGTTAAACCACTTCACAGTACCGGTACGCATCTACAACCAACCTCTACGCGTAGGAAAACTCCGACGGAGTCACCACCGCCGGCGTTCCTGCGCATGTGCGGCTCCGTCGCACCCGGCCCTTCCGGGTTGCAGCATATTAGAAGCCGGAGCCGCCCATTGGTTCCTTGAGGGGGCCGGAAATCCAAGAGGCGGGGCCTCGGGTTCGCGGGCCGCCCCCCGGAGGGAGGGTGGAGGGGATCAGTGCTCCCGGGTGGCCCGGAAATCGATGTCCGGCCAGCGCTCCATGGCGAGGTCGAGGTTGATCTTGGTAGGGGCCAGGTAGGCCAGGTCGCCGCCGCCGTCGCGGGCCAGGTGCTCCTCCACCCGCTTCTCGAACCGCTCCAGCTCACGGGGGTCGCTACTCTCCACCCAGCGGGCCGTGGAGACGTTCACGGGCTCGAAGCGGGCGTCCACCCCGTATTCGTCCTTGAGCCGAGCGGCCACCACGTCGAACTGCAGCTGACCCACGGCGCCCAGGATCAGGTCGTTGTTCACCAGCGGCCGGAACAGCTGGGTGGCGCCCTCCTCGGTGAGCTGCTCCAGGCCCTTGTTCAGCGCCTTGTTCTTCATGGGGTCCTTGAGCACCACGCGGCGGAACAGCTCCGGGGCGAAGTTGGGGATGCCCGTGAACTTGAGCTTTTCGCCCTCGCTGAAGGTGTCGCCGATGCGGATGGTGCCGTGGTTGGGCAGGCCGACGATGTCGCCGGGGTAGGCCTCCTCGGCCCCCTCACGGTCCTTGGCCAGGAACACCAGCGGATTGGAGACCCGCTGGTCCTTGCCCGTGCGGACCTGATGGACCTTCATGCCCTTGCGGAAGACCCCGGAGCAGACCCGCATGAAGGCGATGCGGTCGCGGTGGTTGGGGTCCATGTTCGCCTGAATCTTGAACACGAACCCGGTGAGCTTCTCCTCGGCGGGGTCCACCGTACGCGCCTCGCCCTCGGCGGGGTCGGCGTCCTTGCCGGAGGCCACGGTGGCGGGCCGGGGCAGCGGCGGCGGGGCGTGCGCCACGAACTCGTCGAGCAGCTCCTCCACGCCGAAGTTGTTGATGGCGGAGCCGAAAAACACCGGGGTCAGCTCGCCGCGGCGGTAGGCCTCGGCGTCGAACTCGTGGCTGGCGGCGGCCACCAGCTCGATCTCCTCGCGCAGCTCCGCCGCCTGGTCGCCGATGGCCTCGTCCAGGCGGGGGTTGTCCAGCCCCTCGATAACCTCGCCCTCGGTAACCCGCTCGCCGCCGCCGGGGAACAGGTGCACCCGGTCCTGGAGCAGGTGGAACACGCCCCTGAAGCGCTGGCCCATGCCGATGGGCCAGGTCACCGGGGCGCACTGGATGCCGAGCACCTCCTCCACCTCGTCCATGAGCTCCACCGGGTCGCGGCCCTCGCGGTCGAGCTTGTTCATGAAGGTCATGATGGGCGTGGCCCGCAGCCGGCACACCTCCATGAGCTTCTTGGTGCGCTCCTCCACGCCCTTGGCGGCGTCGATCACCATGAGCGCCGAGTCCACCGCCGTCAGGGTTCGGTAGGTATCCTCGGAGAAGTCGCCGTGGCCGGGGGTGTCGAGCAGGTTGACGATGCGCTCGCGGTAGGGGAACTGCATCACCGTGGAGGTCACGGAGATGCCGCGTTCCTGCTCCATGGCCATCCAGTCGGAGGTGGCGTGGCGGTCGGACTTGCGCCCCTTCACCGTGCCGGCGAGCTGGATCGCGCCCCCGTAGAGCAGGAGCTTCTCGGTGAGGGTGGTCTTGCCCGCATCCGGGTGGGAGATGATGGCGAAGGAGCGGCGGCGTTCGACTTCTCGGGCGATTTCCGTCATGGGGCTCTGGATCGGGCTGCCGGGAAATTTGGGAGCTGGGAGTATAAAGGACAGCGGCCGGGCGTGTCCCGGCCGGCTCCCCCGGAATCCGACCCGTTCCCGGCCCCCGGGTTCCGCCGCCCCCGCTCGGCGCTCTCAGCCCCGGGGGGCGCCCCGCAGGCTGCGCCGCAGGAGCCGGTAGGCCTGCTCCTCCGTTCGCAGGAAGGCCAGCAGGGCGTCGCGGGCGGGTTCGGGCCGACGGGTTCGCTGGGCGATGGTCACGGGGCGCTCCCTTCAAATGAAAATAGTTTTCATTTACATTAACGCCCCGGTTCCGGTAGGGCAACCCCTCAGAGGAGCCACTCCAGGAGCCACAGGCTGACCATGCCCACGGCCAGGGTGAGCAGCATGTTCCGGCTCCGCCAAGCCACCAGCACCGCCAAGGCGGCGGCCAGGGGCCGCCCGTTCTCCGGCGGCAGGGCAAAGGCCGATTCCGGGGCTCCTCGACGCCGCAAATGGAATTCGCATAGTCTTTGCGGAGACTGAGTGCCCGGTCTCGGGCTGTCCCTGATCCCCACGTTTTGAGGTCCCGCATGCAGAGCAAGGACATCCTCGCCCTCGGTC
>NZ_LJCP01000015.1 GCF_001399755.1 Thiohalorhabdus denitrificans
CCGGGTGGAGCGGGACTTCCAGGCCGAGGCACCGGATACGCTCTGGGTCTCGGACATCACCTATGTACCCACGGACGCCGGTTTTCTGTACCTGGCCGTGGTGCTCGATGTCTTCAGCCGCGGGGTGGTCGGCTGGTCGATGGCCGGCCACATGCGCACCGAGCTGGTACTAAACGCCCTGGATATGGCGATTCAGAGTCGCCAGCCGGAGTCGGTAATTCATCATTCGGACCAGGGCTGCCAGTACACGTCGCTGGCGTTCGGCCAGCGCTGCCAGGAGGCCGGCGTGGCCCAATCCATGGGCTCAGTCGGTGATTGCTACGACAACGCCCTGGCCGAGAGCTTTTTCGCTACCCTCGAATGCGAATTGATCGACCGCCAGTGCTTCGGAAACCATGCGGAGGCCAAGCGGGCGATCTTCGAATTCATCGAGGGCTGGTACAACCCGAGTCGCCGCCATTCCGCCCTCGGCCAGCAGGCCCCGAAGGCCTATGAAGCGGCCTGGCGGGATGCCGCGTAAACCAAACTGTTACCTGTCCACTGAAACGGGGCAACTCCAAACCCCGCATCTAAGACGTGGTCGATATAACGTGGCCTAGGTCCAAAGTTGGAAGGGCCCAATCGGAGGTGACTGCATATTCTCGAGGCCGCGCCTATAAGGGGACGGCTACCAACCAGGCGGCCCGGCGACGGCTGAAAGCGAACCATGGCTATGTTGGGAGCAGCGCTTCGGGTAACCGACGCCCCGGTAACCGATTTGGGCAAAGTGAAGGATTGGGACACCAGCGGACCGATTTTCACCAGGGGGTGTGGCCGCTATGACGTGTTTAGCTAGGGGGAGCCGGAAAATCCCAATACCCAATGGTTATCGGTGCGGGGGTTAGAAAACCGGAAGATGGTCCCTTCGCTCCGAACCATTTCTCGTTGGTGTACCTACTATCATGGTTGCCCCCCAAAAAACCGCCCCCAACCCACCTTTTGCGTACCGGACCAGCTGGTGGTGCCAAGTGTGGAGTAGCATTATGTATCCTAAGAACTGGCACCTACAGGTGTGGCGGGGATCAGTGGGTGTGGGGTCGCCATGAGACAAAAGGTGCCTTCTTCGGGGTGGAGGAGCAATTTTTCCAAACGTTCTCTCTATTTGGCGGATAGAACTAACGGACAACCTGGAAAATCCTTTAAAGGAATATTTTTAAGTTTATACCAATTCTACCGCCCACCGGACTCCAATTGGCTCCGGTATTGGTATTCTAAAGGAATATCCAAAGCATCGGCGATTTGTTGCTTTTTATAATATTCAACAGGGAACATGTATGTGTGCTGGACAACAAGCTCTTTAAGAATTTTAAAACAGGCAATATTATCTTTAAATTCTTTCGACAAGTCCTTAACCCTTTCAATATCTAAACGCTTTTTATGCTGCAATTCCATTGCAAACCGGATAAGCTGAATTGCAGGTCTTGGAAACTGATTTTCCATATCGTCGTATATAACATCAGCTTCCGTACATCCAACAGAAGAAGAAATTTTATTTATAATACCGAAAATTACCCCATAAGTTAAAAGTAAGTAGGAGTTCTTGGCTTCAACCTCAACCTCCTTATTTGTCAAGTTTGGATTTTCACTTAAAACCTCCTCAATGCTACGAAGTACTTCTTCTTTCCCGATTTCTGAAATGCTAAGAAAGTAATGTAAAAACCTTAATCCAGTAAATTCAGATTCTTTAATTAATTCAAAAAGCCTATCTCTGGGCAAAGAAGCCGCTCTTCCTCTAACTACTTGACCTACCAATTCCATGGATTTTAAAAATTTTGTCACCTGAGCAAGCAAATCGTTAGGGCTAAGTTCTTCAACAATCTCTTCGAGTTCTTCAGCTTTATTTTCAGCTTTTTCTTCTTGCTCAGCTTTTACCCGACGCCCTTCTTTAACCTCTCTTTTTTCCATAACTAATTCAGGAATTTCTTTAATAAATTCTTCTATAAAGTCAATCTCATTTCTTTCTAGCCATGTAACAGGCTCTTCTTCAAATTGTCCCATTAGAGTATATTCAATATCCTCAAGAACCTCAACGGAATTAGAGTGATGAGTTACAAATATAAGTATATTGGCGCACTCTTGCTTATGAAGATTTTCCAAAAGATAGCTTATAGTTTCTTCTTTAAAGCTAGTAGAATATAAGTTCTCGGCTATCCATCTTGCAGCAAAGAAATAATATACATAGGGATGCTTAAATTGCCATCCATTTTGCCCTTCTTCTAACAAAAGACATTGTTCTAACATTTGGATGGGATTCTGATCTTCGACGGGAAGATAAATCTGATTGTACCAATCAAAAAAAGCTTTTACCCCTTTTGAATCTAAAGAATTCCTCCCATAAATCCAACCGGACATTTGGGTTAAAAGGTTCATATATTTATCTAACTCTTTGGGAGAAATATTACTTTTTTCAAGAGCCTGGTAGACTAAATATTGGTAACAATGTCCATGAGCGGTCAACTCCATTTCTTTGCCACTATTAACCGAGGCTAAAGACAATATAGTTAAAATGTACGGAGGTAACGGGGGGACTACATTTCTTAGAACAATAGAATCCAGACGGTCCATTAATTGGTCAGCCCGCCCGTAGAGCTCTTCTTCAATTATTTCGTCTTTTTTGCCCGCAGAAATCCAAGCCTCAACTAACTCTTGCCTTTTCTTTTTACCAAGTGGGAGTATTTCATACTCTTTAAAAAATTCTGAAGCTTCTAAATCAAGAGAAACGTACCTAAAACGATCTGAGGAAATCAAATCTACACTTTCAAAGTTGTGATATAGATCACTTAATATTGCATTAAGGGCTGCTCTATTTAGTCCACAACTACCGAAATCATCAATTACAATAGAAATATCATTCATATTTTCCACGTTATAGTCCGAATTATAATACTCACTTTGTAAAGCCTTATCCAACCAAGTATTTATATTTTTATTTCTTATGTCTGTTCCGTTTAAATAAATAGGAATTCGCCCCTTTTCCAGTTTTTCGCTAAATATTTTCTTTGCAAGAGTCGTTTTTCCGGATTGCTCCTCCCCATAAATTATTTTTTGTTTTGGCAAATCTTCAGAAAAGGCTTCTATAATATTATTTAAATCAGAAGCATCTTCTGTTATTGAACGAACATGAGGAGGGATAAATATATCCGAAAGGGTTAGAACGGTAGCGTTGGGATGATTAAAAGGAAGGTCTAGCTCTTCAAGCCACTTCTTGGTGGCCTCGTTTAACTCAAGCTTTTTCTCTTGGCCATCTTGAGCGGCTTGTTTTACTAAAACTTTTTCCTTTTCCTCAATTGAATCAAGTCCATCTGCCAGAGATTCGGCTATTTCTGTCCAAGCCCTATTCTTATTTGACCATTCTTGTACTGCGTTACCGTTTTTGGGTAAAGCATTATATTGTTTTAAACGAGTTCTTTGCCAAGAGCATGTCTCAACAATAAGTGGAATTACCCGGTGGGTGTCATTTTCTATTGCGGGACCTACCTCATACTCATTAATATAATACGACGCAAGAAAATTCGGTGTTATTATTGCAACTACTTTGTCATACTCTTTTAATTTTTCTTGAATTTCCTTATGCCAATCATCTCCGGGGTCTAGTTGTTCGTCGTTCCATATTTCGATATGGGTTTCATTAATTAAAGGATTTAAAAATTTTAACAAGTCTTCCTTATGCTGTTCGTCTTTATGGCAGTAAGAGAGAAAAACTTTAGACATTGTTTCCCCTGTTTTTGGTAAAAGGAGGTATTTTAGTACCTTAGGTTAAAAACGGAAAGATTCAGCTAGCAGGACGCTGAAAAACGGGCCTCCATCGGCCCCATTTCCCCTTTGAAGGCCGAAAAAACGGACAAAGGGGACTCGAATCCTTCTTTTGAACCCCGGAAACCGGGCTTTCCAGCCCCGTTTCCGGGGGCTGGCCCGGGAGCCCGACACACGGGCCCCCGGCAAGGCCTCAGGCCGGGTCCGGCGCCAGGAGCTTGCGCAGTCGGATCAGGTTGTAGGCCACCGCGTGGAGGTTGAACCAACCGGCCAAGGCCTCGGCGCCTCGCAGCATGGGACGCCGAAGCAGGCCGGCGGCTTTGCTCCAGCCGAAGGGCTCCTCCACGCGCTTGCGCACCTTCTGGCTGGCGGCGTAGCCGGGGTGGCGGGTGGTCCGGGCGGCAATGGCCGTACGCCGGTTGGTGTTGTTCTGCGCGATATGCGGCGTGGCGTTGAATTCGCGACGTAGGTTCTCAACGAAACCCCGGGTGTCGTAGCCCTTGTTCGCCGCCACGGTAATGCGGTGGCGGCCGGGGATGCGCTCCAGCATGGCAAGAGCAGCCTCGCGCTCGGCGGTGCCATTGGCCTCGGTGAGTTCGGTGGCCACTACCAGGCCATGGCGGTTCTCGATGGCGATGTGGCCGAGGTAGGCCAGCCGGGCGGCCTGCCCGGGGGCCTTCTTGTAGAGCTTGGCGCCCGGGTCCGTGGTGGAGCGATGGGTAGCGTTGGTGCGGCGCTCGCCCCGGAGGTTGCGTGCGGCATTGCGGCCGCTGCCCCCGGAGCCACTGTCGTCCTCGTCGTCGGCATCCACGGGTTGGAAGCTCTTCATGGACGCCCAGCTCTCGACCAAGGTGCCGTCCGGAACCTAAAGGACACCCACCCCGTTTGCCTCCACCTCGCCATACCTACCTTAAGGACACCCATCTCTTTTGCCCCCACCTGGCCTCCTTGGTAAGTTCTCAGTATGTTCTTAGCGAGGAGGCCTGCCCCACGCGCCGAGGTAAGGGACGCCCACTTCCCGCCTCGAACGTCAAAACCTAAAGGACACCCGCTTCGTTGAAAGTGGGTGTCCTTTTCCTCGTTCCTCGGACTTCCGTTCAGGCGGCCTCGGCGCTGATAACCCCGCGCTGGAGATCGATGAGCAGCCGCTGACCCTCGATGACCGTGGCACAGGCGAGCAGGAAGATCTCCACGAACTCGTCGCGCTCCTCCTCAGGCATCTCCGGGTGGGCGTTGAAAGTGCCGAACATGCTGTCGTGGGCGCCTGCAACGTAGAGGATCATACGCTCCATGGCGCCCTGGTCGTCCGGCGGCGGCGTCTTGGCATCCAGCACCGGCTCGTCCATCTTCTCCTTGATGGTGGAGTAGAGGTGGAACACGTACTCCGCCGCACTCTGCCGACCCCGGCGGTCCTGCAGAGTCACGTCCGAAGAGATCTCCTGCCCGCTGCGCGCCCGCAGCGTGATGTGCTTGGATTCCGGTTTCTCATCGGCGTAGGGGTTGATAATCTCGGCCACGGCGCCTCCAGGCTTCCGAATCGGTGAGTATGGCGCTCAGGATAACCGGCCGGGCGGGTCGTGTCAGGCGCCGGCCGGCGGGTGGACGCGAGAGCCTAAAGGACACCCACTTCGTTTGCCCCGTTGTGCCCGCACCTACAGGACACCCACCTCGTTTACCTCGTTTACCTCGTTTGCCTCCGCCTGACCTCCTTGGTAAGTTCTCAATATGTTCTTATTAAGGAGGTTTCCTCCATGACCCAGCCCCGCTCCGCCCAAGTCTCTGTTTCCGAAAACCCCTGGTACCACTGCGTCTCTCGTTGTGTGCGGCGGGCCTTCCTATGTGGGGAGGATCCGCTTACCGGTGCGAGTTACGAGCACCGCCGCGGCTGGATCGCGGACCGGCTTCAGCGGCTCGCCTCGGTGTTTGCCGTGGATGTGGCGGGCTACGCGGTCATGAGCAACCACTTTCATGTGGTGGTGCGGGTCGACGCGGAGCGGGCGGATTCCTGGTCCACGGACGAGGTGCTGGCGCGCTGGACCGCGTTATTCTCGGGCCCTTTGCTGGTGCAGCGGTACCGGGAGGAGGGGGGGCGGGGATGGCCGAGACGCCGGAAGAATCGGAATTCACGTCCATCCAGAAGCGGCTGGGGCGCCCGCCGGAGGCGGGGGACGAGGCGGCAAGGGCTGGTGAGGCTGGCACCGATCCGGATGGCGTCGAGGCCTTGCCCAAGGCGCCGCTGATGCCCTTCGACGGCACGGGACGGACCGAGTGGGCCATTCCCTACGCCTTCGATGATTACCTGGAGCTGGTGGACTGGCTGGGCCGGGCGGTGCATCCGGCCAAGAAGGGGCGGATTCCGCCGGATCGGCCAAAGATCCTGGCGCGGCTTGGTCTGGACGCCGAGGGCCTCGTGCAGGAGGCGGGCCGGTTGTTGCAGGTCTTCGGTTCGGCGGTTGGCGCGCCCGCTTCGCTCACGGAGGCCCGGGCCCAGCGCCAGCTGGCCTATTTGCGCGGGGTTCGGGTGGCGGAGGGGGTGTTCCGGGATGCGGCATAGCGGATGAATAGAAGGCTGGGAGCCAAGGTCCCGGATTAGAAGCTAATAGGGGTTCATTCCCCTTTGGCTTTGACCTCTACGAGCCGCTCCCCGCGCTCCAGGGCGTGCACAACTTGGGGAAGTAGTGGGGCAAACCAGTTCAGCAGGCCCCGTTTGGTGGTGTTACCCAGTCGGACCCAAACTACTTGGGCGTGCTCGGGTTGCAGTGTCACCAAGGTCACAAAGTCCTCATCCTTGGAGATTACAACAGCTCCCGTTTGGTGGGCGACTCTCCATATCTCCCGGTCCGGCGAAGCCTCCAATCCCAGGTCGACCACGTGCTCCGCTTGGTGCCCCTGTTCGGATAGCCACCTTGCCAGGGCTGGGGGGAGCTGCGCATCAACAAGGAAGCGCACCGTTACGCCACATCAATGACGGTGTGGTCGGATTGGCGTGCAGCGTAGGTCAACGCCGCTTGGATATCCTCTGCCTGAAGGTAAGGATAGTCCTCCAGGATTTCATCCTGGCTTGCCCCGCTCGCCAGTAATTCAAGGATGTCGGTTACTCGAATGCGGAGCCCCCGAATGCAGGGGCGTCCCCCGCACACTTCGGGGTCGGTGGTAATGCGTTCGAGGGCGTTTTCGGTCATGGTTTGTGACCCAGGATGGGAAGGACGGCATCGGGATTTCTGGAAAAATAACACCGGCCCTGCCAAAGGTGGAAGCGGGCGGGTATACCCTACATTTGATTGGCGCCAGGTGCGGGCCTTGGCCGACCGTTTCCGGGTTTCCACCGACGCCTTTCGTGAGCCGGCGGTAGCCGAATAATTGGTCTCCACGGGGGAAAGGTCATGAACGGCATCATTCGGTCCCGCGCCGAGCTTCGGGAGGTGATTGAAAATGGCCTGGGAGCCGACGCCAGTGACTATTTGATAGATAAGTTGTGCGCGTCCGCCTGGGAAGAAGCCCGGGAAGCCGGTTTCGGGCCGGGGGACGATTGGACGGATTTTTTGGCCGGGGTGGATTGGCGGGAGAAGGCAGGGGATGTGATTGCGGCCGATATCCAGGCCAAGTTCGACAAGGCCAGGAAGTAACCCTAAAGGACACCCACTTCGAAACAGAAAGTGGGTGTCCTTTTCTTTGGGTGTCCTTTTCTTTGTTTCGCTGGCATGGAAGCTGAAGGTTGGCCTATCCGCCCAGGCTGCGGTCCTGCTGGCGAAACCAGTTGAGGGCTTCCTGAAAGTGGGAGGGATGAAAGTCGGGCCAGAGGTCCTCCACTACATAGAAATCGGCGTAAACGGACTGCACCGGCAGGAACCCGCTCAATCGCCGCCCACCCCCCCAACGGACGATCAAGTCCAGGCGTGAGACGGGGTTGGAGCGCAGCTGCCCGGAATCACACAGGCCGCGGAGGTCCCACTCCCAGCCGTAATTGGCCAGCAGGTTGACCTTGATTCCCGTGCCCTGACGGGTCCGGAACTCGCGCAGATCCCGGGGAAACGGGGCGGCCTGCTCGTCGCCAACCACCAGTACGGCAGCCCCCCGGTGGGCCACCTCGTAGGCGTAGTCGACGCAGGCGGCGCTGAAGTGCGTCTTCTGCGCGCTGGGACGTCGGGTATTGTCCTGAGTGAACCCGTAAATGGAGATCTCTTCGACGCCCTGCTGGCGGCAAAGCTCGAACAGCTCCAGACCGGGCTCGATGCCGTAGGCATAGCCCTCTTCCTTGGCCATGCCCCGGAGCAGGGCCCACCGGCGATTTCCGTCGGGGATGAAGCCAATATGCCGGGGAAGGGATGCTTTCAAGGGTCGGGTTCCTGGCTGAACGGGCAACTGGCCTATTTCCCGGCGCCGCACACGCTCGCGGGATATGGTTAAGGGCCACTCCGCGGGGAAGGCCGCCGGGGAGGACGGGTTTCCGGTTGTTCATGAGGGCCCTAAACAATTCGACAAGCGGAAAGAGGCGGAGAGCCCGGGAACCGGGCTCGCCCTAGTTTCGGGTGTGCTTCGATGCAGGGCCTTCCTGATCCGTACGTCGGAGGCTGGTTGGCCGGTTCTGCGATCAGGCGGAGCGGTCAGCCACGAGCTGGCCCGCATGGTCCCGAATCTTGTCCTTGGGCACGGGGGCTACATTGCTTTGTCCAATTTTCCGGAGGGGGCTTGCGGGTCATGGCTCACCTTCGGCCGGTGCCGGGGAAGGCGGCCGCCTGCCAGCGGCCCCCGCCCCCTCCAGCAGCGAGCGCAGGTGGGGCCAGACGTTGTCCAGGATGCGGGAATGGCCGGCGGCGTTGGGGTGGATGCCGTCTTCCTGCATGCGGTCGCGGCGCTCACCGACCCCGTCCAGTATTTGCGGGACGAGCTCCACCCCGGTGCGTTCGGCCACCTTCCGGTAGACGTCGGCGAACCGCTCGGTGTAGGCCGGCCCGTAGTTGGGCGGCAGACGCAGGCCGAGCAGAAGGACCCGGGCCCCGGCGGCGCGGGCGCGCTCCACCATGGCGGTGAGGTTGTCCGCCATGGCGGAGAGCGGTTGGCCCCGCAGGCCGTCGTTGCCGCCCAGCTCGATGATCACCACCGCCGGCTCGTGCGCGGCCAGGGCATCGGGCAGGCGGGCGAGGCCACCACTGGTGGTGTCGCCGCTGACGCTGGCGTTCACCACCCGGTGGGGATAGCCGCGGGACTCGAGTCTCGTGCGCAGCTTGGCCACCCATCCCTCCTCCACGGCCACGCCGTAGCCCGTGCTGATGCTGTCGCCGACCACCAGGATGGCGGGCGGGGCGGCGGAGGCGCCGGGTATGATCCCAAGCAGACCGATTCCGGATACCAGGATCCAGCTCAGGAGCCAGCGCATGCAGCATTCCTCCGATCCGATTCTCTGGGCCACCGGGCTGGGCAGCCGGGTGAGCGGCCCCGCCGGGTGGCTCACCATTCTGGACGGAATCGAGCTGGCGGTCGCCCCCGGCGAGGCGGTGGCGGTGCTCGGGCCCTCCGGGGCCGGCAAGTCCACTCTGCTGGGGCTGCTCGCCGGCCTCGACGCCCCCACCAGCGGTGACGTGCGGATGTTCGGGAGCTGGCTGGGCGCCCTGGGCGAGGACGGCCGGGCCGCCCTGCGGGCGGGACGGGTGGGGTTCGTGTTCCAGTCCTTCCAGCTGGTGCCCGGTCTGACCGCCCTGGAGAACGTCATGCTGCCCCTGGAGCTGGCCGGGCGGGAGCGGGTGCGGGAAACCGCGCTGGGCGCCCTGGCGCGGGTGGGCCTGGGGGAGCGCGTCGGCCACTTGCCCGGGCAGCTGTCCGGCGGGGAGCAGCAGCGGGTGGCCCTGGCGCGGGCCTTCGCGCCCGACCCGGACCTGCTGTTCGCCGACGAGCCCACCGGCAACCTGGACGGGCGCACCGGGTCGGAGGTGATCGAGCAGCTGTTCGCGCTGCGCGCCGAGCGCGGCACCACCCTGGTGCTGGTCACCCACGACGAGGCGGTGGCGGGGCGCTGTGACCGCCGCCTGCGCATGGTGGACGGCACCCTGGAGCCCGGGGCGTGATCCGGGCCCTGCGCTTCGCCCTGCGGGCCCTCCCGCGCGACCTGCGCAGCCGCGAGATGCGGGTGCTCGCCGCCGCCCTGGTCGTGGCGGTGGGCGCCCTGTCGGCGGTGGGCTTCTTCACCGACCGGGTGGATCGGGCCCTGGCGCAGCGGGCCACCGACCTCCTCGGCGCCGACCTGGTGGTGGAGGCCGATGCCCCGCTCGGGGCCAACTGGCGGGACAAGGCCGCGGACCTGGGCCTGCGCACCGCCGGCTACCTGACCTTCCCGAGCGTGGTGGTGGCCGGCGAGCGCACCGAGCTGGTGGCCGTGAAGGCGGTGGGCCCGGGCTATCCCCTGCGCGGGGCGGCGCGCTTGAGCGAGGTGCCCTATGGGCAGGGCACGCCCACCGCCTCCATCCCGGAGCGTGGATCCCTCTGGTTGGATCCCCGCTTGTTCGCCAGGCTCGGCGTGGAAGTGGGTGATCGCATGCCCCTGGGCCAGACCGAGCTGAAGGTGGCCGCCTCCCTGGCCTACGAGCCGGACCGCGGCGGCTCCTTGTTCCAGCTGGCGCCCCGGGTGATGCTCAACCGCGCCGATCTGCCGGATACGGGGCTGGTCACTCCGGCCAGCCGGGTGGCTCACCATCTGCTGGTGGCGGGGCCGCCCGAGGCCGTGGCCGCCTTCCGCCAATGGGCCGAGGGCCGTGACCGGAAGGGCGTCGAGCTGCAGGGCGTGGAGTCGGCCCGTCCCGAGATGCGAGTCGCCCTGGATCGGGCCGAAAGCTTCCTGGGGCTGGCCGCCGTGATGGCGGTGATGCTGGCGGGGGCGGCGGTGGCCGTGGCGGTGCACGCCTTCAGCGCCCGCGAGGCGGACAGCGCCGCCCTGATGCGCTGCTTCGGCGCCCCCCTGCGGCTGGTGGAGGGCTCCCTGCTCCTGCGGCTGCTGGTGGTGGGCCTGCTGGCGAGCGGTATCGGGGTAGGGGTGGGCTGGCTGGCCCAGAACGGCCTGGTGGCCCTGGTGGGCGCCTGGTTCGGCGACCGCCTCCCGCCCCCTTCCCTGGTGCCGGCCTTCACCGGGCTCGCCGCCGGGGTGGTGACCCTGGTGGGCTTCGGCCTGGTGCCGGCCCTGCGCATCCGTCGGGTGCCGGTATTGCGCGTCCTGCGCCGGGAGGCCGCCGCGCCCGAGCCCTCCGCCATCGCCGCCGCCCTGCTGGCCGTGGCCGCGGTGGGCGGGCTGATCTTCTACCAGGCGGGGGATGCCGCCCTGGCGGGCTGGGTGCTGGCCGGCATCCTCGGCCTGCTGGGGGCCCTGGGCGGCGCGGCCTGGCTGCTGTTGCGGGTGGTGGGCCGGTTTCGCGGCCGGGCGGTGGGCGGCTGGCGGTTCGGCCTGGCCAACCTGGCGCGCCGGCGCGGGGCGAGCACGGTGCAGCTGGCGGGCTTCGGCCTGGGCCTGCTGGCCCTGCTCCTGCTCGCCGTGGTGCGGGTGGACGTGCTGCGCGCCTGGGAGCGGGACATCCCGCCCAAGGCGCCGAACCAGTTCATGATTAACATCCAGCCGGACCAGGTGGGGGAGGTGCGGAAGCGGCTGCGGGAGGCCGGGATCCGGCCCGAGGGCTTCTACCCCATGTCCCGCGGCCGGCTGGTGGCCGTCAACGGCGAGTCCGTGTCGCCCGGGGACTTCGAGGCCGGCCGGGCCCGGCGGCTGGCGGAGCGGGAGTTCAACCTGTCCTGGGCCGAGACGCCGCGCCCGGACTACGAGGTGGCGGCCGGCGAATGGTGGAGCCCCCAAGAGGCCGCCTCGAGCAGCCAGCTCTCGGTGGAGACGGGCATCGCCGAGGACCTCGGCATCGCCCTGGGGGACCGCTTGACCTTCCGCGTGGCCGGGGAGCGGGTCACCGGCAAGGTGACCAACCTGCGCCGCGTGGACTGGGAAAGCTTCAAGGTCAATTTCTTTGTCATCGCCACCCCCGCCGCCCTGGAGGGCGCCCCCGCCACCTGGATCACCAGCTACTGGGCGCCACCGGACAGCGCGGGCGCCATCGCCCGCCTGGTGCGCGCTAATCCGGGCATTACCGTCCTCGACGTGGGCTCCATCCTCGACCGAGTGCGCAGCACCATCGCCCAGGGCGCGCGGGCGGTGGAGTACGTGTTCGCCTTCTCCCTGCTCGCCGGGATCATCGTGCTGGTGGCGGCGATCCAGGCCAGCCGCGACGAGCGGCGGGTGGAGATCGCCCTGCTGCGCACCCTGGGCGCGAGCAGCCGCCGGCTGCGGGCCATCCTCGCCGCCGAGTTCGCCGCGATCGGGGTCCTCGCCGGGCTGCTCGCCGCCGGCGGGGCCGGGCTCATCGGCTGGGCCGTGAGCACGCAGGTCCTGGAGCTGCCCTATACCTTCAACCCCTGGCTGCTGGTGCTCGGCATGGGTGGCGGGGCGCTGGGCATCACCGCGGCCGGCCTGGCGGCCACGCGCGGTCTCCGGGCGGAGCGCCCGCTGGTGCTGCTACGCAACCGGCAGGGGTAGCCCCGGCGGTTGCTGCTGTCGGTGGGTGTGCAAGGCGGAAGGGGACCGAATTTCGGTCGGTTACCGTGCGAAGTAACTTGCTTGCCGGTCCCACGATTGGAGGGGTGGAGTTGACCCGCTTTCGTGGACACCTGACCCTTTGGCTTGAAAGGAGTCCACGATGGCCAAGTCGCAAGCCCGGTATTCCGCGGAATTCCGGGAGCAGATGGTGGAACTGGTCCGGGCGGGCCGG